>NZ_JAJOHP010000055.1:0-33208 GCF_021109375.1 Arthrobacter sp. AK01 | reverse complement strand
ACCCCCGCCGGCTCAACCGGCCCCCCTTGCCAAATCCCGGGTTGCCCGGCGCGGGATCCCCCTACCGCGGCCGGCACAACGCCCCGGGCGGCAAAACCCGCCGGCGCTTTGCTGTCTCTGCCCCTTGGGGTGCTCCCGCAGGGGAGCACCCCGCGACACGGCGGATACTCCGCTGGGATGATCTTTTCCGTAAGTTGTTTCGCCGGGGCAACGGATTTCGTAGAGTAGGGAGGCTAATACTGTCAGCCCCCGCTGCAACACTTCTCTTATCTCATTCACGCACTCTTTCTAAGGACCCGTGGGCATGCTTGTCACCCTTATACGGCGCTACTCCAAGCCGTATTTGCCGCAGATTGTGGCCGTGCTGATCTTTCAGTTGGCATCCACCATCGCCACGCTCTACCTTCCCAGCCTCAACGCCAAAATCATTGACGAGGGAGTTTCCCGCGGCGACACCGATTTCATCTGGCAGACCGGTGCGCTCATGCTCGCCGTCGCCCTTGGACAGGTGCTTGCTGCCATCGTCGCCGTCTACTTCGGCTCCCGCGTGGCCATGGCCATTGGGCGGGACCTGCGCCGCGGTGTTTTCCGCCAGGTCAGCAGTTTCTCCGCCCAGGACGTCAACAAGTTCGGTGCTCCCACGCTGATTACCCGTGGAACCAATGATGTCCAGCAGGTCCAGATGCTTGTGCTGATGGGCTTGAACTTCATGGTGTCCACGCCGATCATGTGCATTGGCGGCATCATCATGGCGCTTCGCGAGGACCTCAATCTTTCCTGGCTCGTGTGGGTTTCCGTCCCGGTTCTGGTGGCGGTCGTGGGTTACCTCGTAGTCCGCCTGATGCCGCTGTTCCGTTCCATGCAGACCAAGATCGACGCCATCAACGGCGTGCTGCGCGAACAGATCATCGGTATCCGTGTGGTCCGTGCCTTCGTGCGTGAACCCCACGAGGCAAAGCGCTTCGGCGATGCCAATGAGGAACTCACTGCCGTGTCCGTGAAGATCGGCAACCTGTTCGTCCTGATGTTCCCGGCGATTGGCATGATCCTGCACCTCTCCACAGCGGCGGTGTTGTGGTTCGGTGGACAGCGCGTGGACTCGGGCGAGATGCAGGTGGGCGCGCTGACGGCGTTCCTCCAGTACCTGTTGCAAATCCTGATGGCAGTCATGATGGGCACGTTCATGGCCATGATGATTCCCCGCGCTTCTGTTTGTGCAGACCGTATTGGCGAGGTGCTCGACGTCGAGCCTTCCATTCACAACCCCACCTCACCTGTGGTGCCGGCCGAGAAGAAGGGACGCGTGGAGTTCCGCGACGTCACGTTCAAGTACCCCGGTGCCGAGGCGCCAGTGCTGAGCAACATTTCCTTCACCGCGGAGCCCGGCAAGACCCTGGCCATCATCGGCTCCACGGGTGCCGGTAAGACCACCCTGGTTTCGTTGCTGCCGCGGCTTTACGATGTCGCTTCCGGTCACGTGCTGCTCGACGGCGTCCCCGTCACCGACATGGATGCCTCCGAAATCACCAGCCGCGTGTCGGCCGTGCCGCAGAGGCCATATCTGTTCTCAGGGACCATCGAGCACAACCTGCGCTTCGGCAAGCCGGACGCCACCGACGAGGAACTGTGGGATGCGCTGGAAACCGCGCAGGCCAAGGGATTCGTCGAGGAGAAGTCCTCAGGCCTGAACCGGCGCATTGCCCAGGGCGGAACCAACGTCTCCGGTGGCCAGCGCCAGAGGCTGTCCATTGCCAGGGCCCTGGTGACGAAACCGAATGTGTACCTGTTCGACGATTCATTCTCTGCCTTGGACGTCGCGACGGACGCCCGGCTTCGAAAGGCCTTGAAGGCCAAAACCCGAGAGGCGACGGTCATCATAGTGGCCCAGCGCGTCTCCACCATCGCGGATGCGGACGAGATCCTGGTGCTGGATAACGGCCGCATCGTTGACCGCGGAACGCACGACGAACTCCTGGAGACGTCACCCACGTACCAGGAAATCGTTGAATCCCAGCTGAGCGTGGAGGAAGTGGCATGAGCGAGCAGAACCAGCAGAAGAAGCGTGGCTGGGCTGCCAAGGCAGAAGCCGCCAAGGAGGCCAAGGCAACAGCCGAGGCCGACGTGGCAACAGAACTGCTTGACGACGAGGACTTCGTCGAGGAGGAATACGTCCCCTCGGAAGCCGATGGCGGCATGTTCGGCGACGTCCCGGCAAAGAAGGCCAAGGAGTTCTGGCCGTCCGCCAAACGGCTTATGGGGCTGCTGAAGCCCGAGGCCGTTGGCGTGTACATCGTGATCGGGCTCGTTATCGTCTCGGTGGTCCTCAACGTGATCGCCCCCAAGGTCCTGGGCAACGCCATGGACGTCATCTTTGGTGGTGTCATGGGAAAGCAGATCCCTGATGGGGTCTCCCAAGAGCAGTTCGTGGAACTCATGCGCCAGCAGGGCCAGGGCAACTTTGCGGACATGGTCTCCAAGATGGAGCTCACCAACGGGATCGACTTCCCCAAGCTGACGTTCCTGATTTCGATCGTGCTGCTCATGTACTTTGTGGCCAACATCTTCCTGTGGGCCCAGGGCTGGTTGCTCAACAGGATCGTCATGCGGGTCATCAAGAAGCTCCGCAACGATGTCCAGGCGAAGCTCAACAGGCTCCCGCTGAACTACTTCGACACCCGCCAGCGCGGCGACATCCTGTCCCGCGTGACCAACGACGTCGACAACGTCCAGCAAGGTCTGCAGCAGGCGTTCTCCCAGTTGGTCAGCTCAGTGCTCACGGTCCTTGGCATCACGGTCATGATGTTCATCGTGTCCTGGGAGTTGGCGCTGATCGCGCTGATCGCCCTGCCGTTGTCCGGCATTGTGGCGGGTGTTATTGGTGCCCGCAGCCAGAAACTCTTCGCAGCACAGTGGAAGAACACCGGCGCATTGAACGGCCAGATCGAAGAATCGTTCTCCGGCCACGATCTTGTGAAGGTCTTCGGGCGCGATGCCGACATGCTGGAGCGTTTCGACGCCAAGAACGAGGAACTCTACAAGGCCTCCTTCGGTGCGCAGTTCGTGTCCGGCGTCATCTTCCCGGCCATGAACTTTGTTTCTTACCTGTCCTACGTCGGGATCGCCGTGGTGGGTGGCCTCAGGGTTGCCTCGGGCTCCATGAGCCTGGGCGACGCCACGGCATTCATCCAGTACTCGCGTGAGTTCACCCAGCCGCTGGGCCAGATCGCCGGTATGGCGAACATGCTCCAGTCCGGCGTGGCCTCTGCCGAGCGCGTCTTCGAGTTCCTTGATGCTGATGAAGAAGTCGAAGAGAACGGCACCCGCCACCTGCCCTCCAAGACCGACGGGCACGTTGAGTTCGAGCACGTCTCGTTCAGCTATGTGGAGGACAAGCCGCTCATTGAAGACCTGTCCTTCGCAGCGGAGCCTGGCCATACCGTTGCGATCGTAGGACCCACGGGCGCCGGCAAGACCACCTTGGTGAACCTCGTGATGCGTTTCTACGAGCTCAACGCCGGCCGGATCACTTTGGATGGGGTGGACATCAAGGACCTCACCCGTTCCGAACTGCGCTCCAAGGTGGGCATGGTGTTGCAGGATGCCTGGCTGTTCGGCGGGACCATCTACGACAACATCAAATACGGCAAGCTGGACGCCACCGAAGAGCAGATCATGGAGGCGGCCAAGGCCACCTACGTGGACCGCTTCGTACGTGCGCTCCCGGACGGCTACCAGACGATCATCGACGAAGAAGGAAACAACGTCAGTGCTGGCGAGAAGCAGTTGATCACCATCGCCCGTGCCTTCGTCTCCGATCCTTCGCTCCTGATCCTGGATGAAGCCACGAGCTCCGTGGACACCCGCACCGAGTTGCTGTTGCAGAAGGCCATGGCCGCCCTCCGTACGGACCGGACGAGCTTCGTGATCGCCCACCGTCTCTCCACCATCCGCGACGCCGACACCATCCTGGTGATGGAGAACGGCAAGATCGTGGAGCAAGGCAACCACACCCAGCTGCTCGCCCTCCAAGGCGCGTACTACCGGTTGTACATGTCGCAGTTCGCAGGCGAGGAAGAGACCGCTGTGGATGATTCGACGGCGGTGCACAGCTGAGTACCGATTCACTGAAGACTGGGCAAACCGCCCAGGATTCCTTTGCACCCCAGCGCATTGAGGTCCTCGTGCCGATGCGCTGGGGTGACATGGACGCATACGGACACATCAACAATGTCCAGATCGTCCGTATGTTGGAGGAAGCCCGCATCGCAGCCTTCGGGCCACCCCGCGGCGCGGGCCTTCCCGGCGTAGAGCCTCCGGCTGCCCTGTTCAACGATGTCGAAGAGGGCACCATGACCCTCGTGGTGGAGCACAAGGTCCGGTATGTCCGGACCTTGGAGTACCGCAACATTCCTGCTGTTGTGGAGATCTGGGTGGGTGCCGTCAAAGGCGCCAGCTTCGATCTTCACTACGTCATCAAGGACCCCGTTACGCGGGAGGACTGCGTCAAAGCCACCACGCATTTGGCTTTCGTCGCCGAGGACACCGGCCGGGTGCTCAGGCTCACCCCGGAGCAAAAGGAAAAGCTCGGGCGCTACCAAGCCTGACGAGTTTTTGTACAGGTGATGCCCTTAAGGAGCCTTCTTAGGGGCATTACCTGTACAAAAACTCCGCGTAGAGTTTCAGCATGAAACTTGAAATTGCCGTGGTCAGTGCCGCCGGTGCAGGTACCGCCGCCGCCGAAGGCGCCAACCGCGTTGAGCTCTGCAGCAGCCTGGAACTTGGTGGCATCACGCCCAGCCAAGGACTCATGGAAGCCAGCATGGAGCACGTTGACGGCCGCTTGGAAATCCATCCCCTGATTCGCCCAAGGCCCGGCGACTTCCGGTACTCAGCGTCGGACGTGGACACCATGGTCCACGAGATCCGGCATCTTCTGGCGCAGGGAGCACACGGGGTGGTGGTGGGGGCCCTGACTCCGCAAGGCGACGTGGACATTCACGCGGTCCGGCGCCTGGTGGACGCGGCCAGGGAGGCCAACGCGGACGCCCAGCTGACCTTCCACCGCGCGATCGATCAATCCCGGGATCCGTTCGCGGCCCTGGATCAATTGCTGGATCTCGGCTTTACCAGGGTCCTTACTTCAGGCCATGAGGCCACCGCCGGGGCGGGGCTTCAGACCTTGACCGCGATGGTGGAAAGAGCCGGCGGCGCCTTGGAGATTATGGCCGGCGGGGGACTGTCCTTGGAGGACATCCCCGCGATGCATGCAGCGGGCCTCTCCGCCGTTCACTTGTCGGCCAAGAAGACCGTCTCCACGTTGGGCGATGGCGTGATCTCCCTTGGCGCCCAGGACGGTGCCGACCCCACCGCGTACACCGTCACTGACCGCGAGATTGTCCGGGCCGCCAAGGCGAAGGTCAACGCGCTGAACCTGGCCGCCACGAAGTAGCCCCCGTCCAGTGCCTCAAGGCAGGAATGCCAGTGAGTACGCATCGCAATAACCCTTTACGATTCTGCGGAACGCCGGGATGATGTAAGGATTCACCAACTCGGTGAACAAGCCCCGGAAGCTACCTTCAGGAGTCCCAGCGATGCCGCTGCCCACGCCGGTTTCACCGGTTGTCATGTCCCCTCCAACAACCTCCCAAAACAGCAGGGCGACAGGCCATCCGGAGGTGGCATGTGGCATCGGAACGTGGGACAAACTGCTGTACGGAAACCACCGGTTTGTGGTGGAAGCGCTGCAGGGTGAAAGCACCGGAGCAGCGCACGCGCACAGGGTAGTCCTCCCTTGGCGCCGGCAGGACCAGGACCCGGCATCCGTGGATGTCATCGTCGTCTCGGAAGAGTCGGGCACCAGGGTGCGAAACGTGATCGTGGAAGAGGCCACGCGCGCATCCGGGACGCTGCTGTTCGAGGCCATCGACGGCCCCGGGATCTACTTTGTGTACTACCTGCCCTACGCCATGCTGGGGAAACCGCACTATCCGCAGGCGCAGTACCTCCCGGGTCGCCCAGCGGCAGAACCCGCGTGGGCTGCCTTCGTGCGTTCTCCTTGGACGCCCGCAGCGCAAGTCGAACCGTCCCAGGCCCGTGTCCTGCGTTATGAGGCGGCCAGCGAGCGGGACTCGTTCGCGCCAATGAACTTCACCGCCCGCGCCGATGAACTGGAGGACCTCCACAGCAGCCACGCAGGCGAGGCCTTCCTGGTTTTCCCCGAGGACCGGCTGAATCCCGTTTCCATGCGTGATGACCTACCGGCTCACTGGGTGATCGATGGACCGTCGAGGATCGTCCATAAAGCTGCCCAGCCGGGGGAGGACTTCGTGGTCCAACTTGGGCTGTACGCCTTGGAAGACGTGGACGGCGTGGACGTCCACGTGGCCTCGCCAGGGGGCGGCCACTGCATCAACACCCATGGCGTGGACCGCCTGGGTAATCCATGGCGGAGGACGCTGACTGTTCCGGCCGGGAAGGTGCAGGCACTGTATGTGGTCCTGCCGGTCCCGTCGGAGAGCGCGGGAACCACACTGGCGGCGGCCGTGACCATCACGGCCACCGGCCAAGCGGCCCAAGAGATTGGCATCCGCTTGGACGTGGCAGCCGAAAAGGACGCAGACCCGTCGGTGGGGGCGGGCGGTTTCGGCGACCCCCGTTTCCTGCGGCGGCTGGCATGGCTGGACTCGACGGTGGCCCAGGATGCGGAGCTTGTGGAGCCGTTCACCGCCATCACGCTGGACGAAGCGGACAGGACATTGGGAATCCTGGGCAGGACCCTTCGGCTGAACGCGTCGGGGCTTCCGGAGCAGGTGACGTCCACCTTTACCGCAGCTGTCACCTCAACGGACGGCCCCGCCGTCGAGCTTTTTGAGGCTCCGGTGAATCTGGAGATTGAGGGGATCGACTGGAACTTTTCACCGCTCACCTTCACACCGGAAGGGCCGGCACGGATCTCGTGGCACTGCCACTGGAATGGACAACAGGGCGGCAAAGCTGCCGTATCGGTGGACCTGACCGGCGTGCTCGACGCTGACGGAACAGTCGGGTACTCGCTGCAACTCACCCCGGTGCAGACTGTGGAGGTGCCCGACGTCGGCCTGCAGCTTGGGTTCCACGAGGCTGCAGTGCCGCTCGCCATGGGCTTGGGCGTCCCGGGCGGACGGCGGCCGGAAACCCTGGACTGGACGTGGGACGTGGCCGCGAAGAACCAGGATGCGCTGTGGCTCGGTGGGGTGAACGCCGGGGTTCAGCTGGCCCTTCGGGATGGGAGCTACGAACGGCCCCTCAATACCAACTTCTACCGGGAGAAGCCCCTCGTGGAGCCGAAATCGTGGGCCAACCGGCAACCCGGCGACGGGAAGGGCGAGGTGGTGCGAGGTGGGGTTAGGCTGCGGACTGCGGGAAGCACAGTGACGGTGCGCGCCTTCAGTGGCGCCCGGACCCTCAATGCGGGTGAGCCATTGCACTTCGATTTCCGGCTGCTGCTGACGCCCTTCAAGCCGATCGAGCCCGGGAAACACCTGTCCAAGCGTTACTTCCACCAGCCCGCCGACCCAGCGGACATCAAGGCGGCCGGCGCCACCGTGGTCAATGTCCACCACGCCACGGCCCCGGCTCCGTATATCAACGACCCCCTGCTCACTGGTGACTCGCTGCGCAGATACGTTGCTGCGTGCCATCGGCATGGCCTGAAAGCCAAGATCTACAACACCGTCCGGGAACTCACCTTCCACAGCCCGGAGTTGCTGCCGCTGATGCAGCTGGATCATGAGATCTTCAGCGACGGACCGGGCAAGGGACACATCTGGCTCCAGGAGCACGCCGGGAGCGGCTACGTGTCCGCCTGGTTCGCTCCGAACGTTGAGGACATCGCAGTGGTGACCACGGGCGAGTCCCGGTGGGAGAACTTTTACGTTCGGAGCTTGCAGGAGCTGGCCAGTGGCGAGGATGGAATCGATGGCATCTACCTTGATGACATCGCCTATGACCGCCACGCCATGCTGCGCGTCCGGAAGGTCCTGCAACACGCCTGCAGGGCACGCGGCACGCATGGCCCGGAAATAGACCTGCACTCCGCCAACCAGTTCACGGCGCATGACGGCTACGCGTCCTCAGCCAATCTGTACATGGAACAGCTGCCCTATGTGGACAGGCTATGGCTGGGGGAGTATTTCGACTACGACACCACCGATCCCGACTATTGGTTGGTTGAACTGTCCGGCATTCCCTTTGGCCTGATGGGCGAGATGCTGGAGGGCGGCGGCAACCCGTGGCGTGGCATGGTGTTCGGCATGACTGGCCGGGCGCCTGCCGTGGACAACCGGCCGCTCTGGGAGTTCTGGGCCGAAACCGGGCTGGAGCACGCGACGATGCATGGCTTCTGGGACCACCACGCACCGGTGCGGACAAGCCACCCCGAGGTCCTTGCCACCACCTGGGTGACGGAACGCGGAATGGTCGTAGCGCTGGCTTCATGGGCCGGGCAGACTGAACATGTGAGGCTGATATTCGACGACGAAGCGGCCGCTACCAGCGTGGATGCCCCGGCGATCCCTGGCTTCCAATCCGCCGCGAGCTACATGCCCGGCGAGCCCATCACCCTTGAGCCGCAGCGCGGCCTCCTCCTCACGATCGGATACTGACGTGGCAGACACAGCAACCTCCAACCTCACCGTCACCACCATTTCCCTGACCATGGCCGAACTCGGTCCGCTCAACCCCTTGCCCGTGGTCGCCGCCGAACTCGACCAGCCCTATACCGTGGGCGAGGGCGTTCCCGACGATCTGCAGGCCTCGGCCCGCTACGGTGTGGTGCCCAACGTGTACCCGTACCTTATGCAGGATGGCTACAGCCGCGAGGCGGCACCCAAGGAAGTGCCCGCCGTCGTGCTGGAAAACAGCAAGCTCAAGGTGACGGTCATCCCGTCGCTGGGTGGCCGCATCTGGGAGCTCTTCGACAAAGCGACCGGCAAGCAGCTCCTCCACACCCACGATGCTCCGCAACTGGCAAACATCGCGCTGCGTAAGGCGTGGTTCGCGGGCGGACTGGAGTGGAACATCGGGACCCGCGGGCACTCGCCCACCAGCTGCGATCCCTTGCACACCGCCATCGTCCACACGCCCGACGGCAAGCACATCCTGCGCATGTGGGAGTTCGAGCGGCTGAGGGAAGTGGTGTTCCAAGTGGACATCTGGCTCCCCGCGGACTCGCCCGTGGTGTTCGCTGCGGTGCGGATCCGGAACCCCAATGACCACGACGTTCCGATGTACTGGTGGAGCAATGCGGCCATCCCGGAGACGGACCGCACCCGCGTCATCGCCCCGGCCGATGAGGCCTACGGCAGTGACTACACCACGGACATCACCCGCGTCCGGCCCACCAGCCACGAAGGCTATGACGGCACGTGGCCGGTCAACAGCCCCCACGCGGCGGACTTTTTCTTCGACATCGACCCTGCCGAACGGCGCTGGGTTGTGGCAGCAGACGACGACGGCGACGGGCTGGCGATGCTGTCCACGGGCCTCCTGCGCGGCAAGAAGCTCTTCGTGTGGGGCCAGGGACAGGGCGGCAAACGCTGGCAGGAATGGCTGAGCCCCGGAGCTGGGCCGTATGCCGAGATCCAGGCCGGTTTGGCGCAGACGCAGTTTGAGCACCTGGTGATGCCAGCCGGCGCGGCATGGGCGTGGGTGGAGGCCTACGGTAACGGGCATCTGGATTCGGAGACCTCGCACGGTGATGATTGGGCCGCCGCGGTGGCGCACGCCGGCGAACGCTTGGAAGAGCTTCTGCCGCACGAAGAACTCGAGGCGATGCTTCCTGCAGCCATCGCCGACGCCGACGTCCCGCCGTCGACATTGTTGCTCCACGGCAGCGGGTGGGGAGTGGTTGAGCGGGCCCGGCGGCAGAAGAGCGCCTGGGCCTGGGTGGACGAAAGCGGAACGCCGTTTGCGGACGGGAGCATCACGGGGGAGCAGGAACCGTGGCTTGCGCTGCTGCAGGGAAAAGCGTTCGACGGCGCGCCCAGCTTCGTTGCGGGAACGGACTGGGCCGGGTTGCTGGCGGGGCAGGACAGTCCGGCCGCTCAGTTCCATGTGGCCACCATGCGGCACGCCCGGCAGGACCTTGAGGGCGCCAAAGATGGCTATCGGCGCGTGCTGGCCACGGACGCCGGGCCGGTGGCAACGGCGTTGGCGCATCGCGGACTGGGGCTGGCCCTGCTGGCGGGCGGACAGGACACCGCGGGACTTGCTGAGCTTCGGAAGGGCGTGGAGGCTGACTCCGCCAATCCCGCGTTGCTTACCGAGGCCATCACGCTCAGCATCCGGCACGGGGACCCGGCCATGGCGCTGGAACTGAACGACACGGCACCCAAGGAGGGTGCCGGCGTCGGACGTTTGAGGTTCCTCAGGGCGTTGGCGCTCGCAAGGACCGGAAACCCCGGTGGGGCGGCTGCGATCCTGCGCGAGGGCGTCGAGATCCCGGACCTCCGGGAGGGCGAGGACGCGCTCGCGGCGCTGTGGCAGGAAGTCTGCCCGAACGAGGCGGTGCCTGCCGCGTACCAATTCGGGATGCATTAGTCCTTTCGAAGGATAAAAAGTCCCGGGGATAGTGGGTTCCAGTGGGAATGCGCTATCCCCGGCGGCCGGGTGGCAGACGTTGGGCGGCCAGCAAAAATCACCACTTGACGGGTGACGTGGGTCACTGTATGTTTACGTAAACCTCTTCTATGTTCACGTAAACATGAACGGATTGGATTTAAGACAATGTTGTCGAGCTCGCACGCATCGTCGCGTCATCGTTTGGTCGCGGCCTTAGCTGCTTCAACCCTCGCCCTAGGCGCCCTTCCCCTGCTGGCCTCGCCGGCATCCGCCGCTGAGGACCTTGTCCTCACCCCCAACCCGGCCCAGGCAGGCCCGTCGTTCAAAGGCTGGGGCACCAGCCTCGTCTGGATGGCCAACGCCACCGGACAGTATCCGGAAGCCATCCGGAACGATCTGATCGACAAGGTCTTCGGTGACGACGGCCTGAACCTCAACATCGCCCGCTATAACGTTGGCGGTGGCAACGCCACGGATATCCCCGACTACCTTCGTCCCGGCGGAGCTGTTCCCGGCTGGTGGAACCCGAATGCCGGCCTCTCCGACCAGAATGGGCCGATCACCACCAACTACGCTGACCGGGACCGTTTCCTGGCCGCCTGGACCGGCGAGAACGCCTCGGATTACAACCTCGACGCCGATGCCTCCCAGCGCGCCTGGATCGCGGCCATCAAGGACAAAGTCACCACGTGGGAAGCCTTCAGCAACTCCCCGCCCTACTTCATGACCGAAAGCGGCTACGTCAGCGGTGGTACAGACCCCAACGCCGACCAGATCAAGCCCGCAGCCATCGATAAGTTCGTCAACTACGTCAAAAAGGTAGCGGAACACGTCGAAGAAACTGAAGGCATCAGCTTCGACACGATCAACCCCCTCAACGAACCCAACACCAACTACTGGAAGACCACTTTTGGTGGCAACGGCTTGCCAAATGGAGGAGGCCAGGAGGGTGCCCACGCAGGCCCCGCACTGCAGTCCCAGGTGCTGACCGCCATGGCTGCCGAGCTCGCCGAACCTGGCACCACCACCGAGGCCAAGGTCTCCGGTCCGGATGAGACCTCCCCGAGCCGCTTCCTGGAAGATTGGAACGGCTGGACTCCGGAAACCAAAGAGGCCGTCAGCCAGCTGAACGTCCACACCTACTCCACCGGCGACCGCCTCGCGGTCCGCGACATCGCCAAGGCAACGGACAAGCCGCTGTCCATGAGCGAAGTCGAAGGCAACTGGGGCGGTGACTCCTGGAATCCGGAGAGCATCGAAAACGGTTTGGGTATGGCCACGCGCATCACCGATGACCTCCGCGAGCTCGATCCTGAGTCCTGGGTGCTGTGGCAGCCGGTCGAAGACCTCTACAACATGGAACTGGGCGAGAAGAAGAACTGGGGATCCGTCTTCATCGACTTCGACTGCAACGCCGATGGCGACTCCGTGCGGCGTTTGGCCGCAGGCGCCGCAGATCCTTCGTGCCGCACCACGGTGAACTCGAAGTACAACACCATCCGCAACTTCACCCACTACATCGCCCCGGGTGACCGGATCATTCCCACCAGCGACGGCAAGACCACATCTGCGCTGAAGGCCGATGGTTCCGGCCTGTCGATGGTGCACACCAACGATTCCGACCAGGCCAAGACCATCAAGGTGGACTTGTCCAAGTTCGCAACGATCGCTGCCGGTGCCACGGTTACTCCAGTGGTCACCACCCAGTCCCCATCCGGTGATCCGACGGCCAACGCGCTTGTCAGCGGCACCGCCGTCGCCATCGACGCCGGAACGCGCTCGGCGACGCTGACCGTTCCTGCCAAGTCCGTCACCACCTTCGTGGTGAACGGGGCATCCGGCGTCGCAGCGGATGCGCCGGCGGTACAGGATGGACAGTCCTACAGCTTCGTCGGAGTTCAGAGTGGCCGTGCAGTTACGGCATCGGATGGCTCACCGAAAACCGTGCTCAGCGATTCGGTCGCCGGCGGAAACCAGGTCTGGAAAGCAACCCTTATCGCCGATGAAGACGGCACCACCCGTGACCGTTTTGTCCTGAGGCTCGCTGATGGCCGTGCTTTGGCGGCCGATACCAACGGCACTACGCTGCGCACCATCACTGACGAAGAAGCACGCACGGATAGCTCGGCTCAGTGGCTGTTCAGCACCACGGACGGTACCTCGTTCAGCCTTCTGAACGCTGGCGTTCACCAAGTCCTGGACGTCTCGAACCAGTCCACGCACGAAGGTGCTTGGATTGGGTTGTGGACCTCCAACGGTGGGGCCAACCAGGCCTTCACCCTGCGGAATGCCAGTGAGGGCACGGGCTACAACAGCTTCCGGCCCGGCCAGGACTGGCGGGATAACAACGGCAACCTGATCCAGGCCCATGGTGGCCAGGTGGTGACGTCCAAGGATTCCGAAGGCAAGACGATCTACTACCTGTACGGGGAGGACCGCACCAACGGTTACCACTCCGCACCGGGCGTGCACGCTTACAGCTCCTACGATCTGTACAACTGGAAGGACGAGGGAGTTGCGCTGAAGACGTTGTCCTCACGCGGGCAAATCGACTCGGATCCGTACTTCCAGAACCTGTACTCGGGCTACACCACGGAGCAGAAGGACGCCGTCTACCGTGACCTCGGTACGGTGCCTGTGAATGGCCAGACCCCGCCGATCCTTGAGCGACCGAAGGTTATTTACAACGCGGCCACCAACAAGTGGGTCATGTGGGTCCACGCTGACGGGCCGTCGTCGTGGTCTACCGCTCAGTACGCCAAAGCCAACGCAGGCGTAGCAGTTTCTGATTCACCGTTCGGACCGTTCCGGTACATCGACAGCTACCGCCTCCACAAGGCAACGGCCGGCGATCCCACCAACTTCGCTCCGAACAACCCGGGCATGGCCAGGGACATGAACCTCTTTGTGGATGACGATGGCACCGGCTACATCATCTACTCCAGCGAAGAGAACAAGACCATGTTCATCTCCAAGCTCAACGCTGATTACACCTACCTGTCCGCTTCACCGGATACAGCGGTGGAGGGCGTCGACTTCCGGCGGGCCTTTGTCAACCAGTCCCGTGAATCACCGGCCATCATGAAATACCAGGGCCGCTACTTCATCATCTCGTCGGGAACCACTGGTTGGTCGCCGAACCCGTCCCGGTACGGCACGGCCACCAGCATCCTGGGGGAGTGGACTGACATGGGAGATCCGTTCAGCAGCGATGTTTCCTGGAACTCCAACAACTCGCAGCCGTCCTCGGTGATCCCCGTTGATCCAGCAAACGGCAAGTTCATCTACATGGGCGACCGCTGGAACGGCGGATCCGACCAGGCCCTGGCCACCGCACCGATGGTGTGGCTGCCGATCCAGATGGGCGAGGGTGGCAAGACGCTGGCGGTGAAGTCCCCGTCCGAGTGGAAACTTGAGGATCTGGACGCCAACTCCGCATGGAACGTCACCGGTGTTCCTGCCAGCCTGGCTGTTGGCTCAACCTTCAGTGTTAACTCCGTGACAGTCACCCAGAACGGACAAAGCTCCACCCAGCCCGTCACCTGGCAGGTCACCGGCAACACGAACACCGTGGGAGTCATCACCGCTACGGGCACGCTCCCCGGTTTCGGTAACCGGACATTCACCCGGACCATCCCTGTTGTTCCTGACGGTGTCCAGTACGCGGTCAACGCCGGTGGGCAGCAGACAGCCGACTGGACTGCGTTGATGGCAGCAGCGGCCCAGGACGGACCTGTCCTGAACAGCGCGGCGGACCAGCCCTTCGGCGCTGATCCGGCGACGGGCAAGAGCTGGGGTTACGAAAGCCAGGACAGCGGAGTCTCCGGAACCGCGGACGGCAATATCTTCACCACCCTCCGCTACGCCAAGGCCGGGAGGGACCTGACCTACAAGTTCAACGATCTGGCTCCGGGCACCTACACGGTCTACGCCGGGTACTACGATCCGTGGGCCCAGTGGGACGACCGCGGGGCCAAGGTCACCGTCAACGGCGCAGTGGTGGAAGCTGACCACGACTACAGCGGCGACTACCAGTCCGCGGCCTACCAAAACGTGACGGTGGGGACGGATGGCAAGATCACCTTCTCGCTCAGCCAGACACGGGGACCGGATGTGCAGCTCAGCTGGCTGATGATCGCCAACCCGGTCCCGGCCGCACCGCAGCTGAACGTCACGGCAGTGGCCAGCACCAAGTGTGTTGCCGGCAAGGTCACCGTGACCGCGCAGCTGACGAACAACGACACCAAGTCGGTCCAGGCCACCTTCACCTCGGCCTACGGAACCAAGTCCTTCGCCGAGGTCAAGCCGGGCAAGAACGCGGTCCATGCCTTCACCACCCGTGCCGCTTCGGTACAGGCAGGCACCGTGGCCGTTGAAGCCAAGGCCACGGTCAACGGCCAACCGGTAACAGTGACAGCAAACACCGCCTACAACGCAGCATCCTGCAACTAACCTGACGCTGGTGGTCCGCCTGATTGGCGGGCCACCAGCTTCACTTACCCCTCTCCATCCGGCTGATGTGCCGGGCTTATGTGAAAGAAGCATGAAAGTGAACCGACATAAATTTCTGCCCCGTGTTGGCGCCGTCACAACTGCCACGGCGTTGTTGCTGGGTGTCGCCGGTATGGCGATGGCTGACCAGAACCACGGCGACCAGGACGTGGATGTCAACGTCGGCATTACCGAAATCGTCGACGGCGGTGTGCTGGCCATGAGCGTGGCAGGCACGGCCACGGCACTGACCGAGGACGGTTCCACGCCTACTGTGCGCCAGTTCAAAGGCACCCTGCCTACCGTGACGGTGACCGATACCCGGTCCCCGGATGAGATCCCTGCCGGTGCCGGCTGGTATGTGCTGGGCACCTCAACGGATTTCGTCGGCGGCGCGGGACAACCGGCCATCAGCGCATCACACTTGGGGTGGGCACCGAAGGTGATCGACGGCGGCGCGTCCGGTCAGGTGGCCGAAGGCGACCAGGTAGACACCGTCATGGACCAGGGGCCGATTGCTGTGGGCCTGGTGGACCAGGAACTGCTGGCGCTGGCCCTGGACTCAGGAGCGATTGCCTCGGAAGGACAGTGGACAGCCAACGCGGACCTCTTCATGAAAACCCCCGCAACAGTGGCCCCCGGTAACTACACCGCCAAGCTCACCCTGTCCCTGTTCGAATAATCCGTCTACTTCAAGTCCGGCAACGATGCCGGCTGAAAGCCTGTTTCATGAACATCGCAAGCACCCCCTTTAATCGGCGTGGATTTCTGGCCGGTACAGCTTTGGCCGCGGGCGCCTTGGCCTTCCCGTTTTCGCAGCGGGCTGCTGCTGCACCACCAAATTCTGCCGTCCTCCCCGAGCGTGGAGTCTTTGATACAAGTCCCGCGTCGTCCTGGACCGACGGGTTCCTGTCCGGCAACGGCGAGTACGGTGCCATCTTCCACGGCACGCCTGCCGCGGAGCGAGTAGTACTGAATCATCATCGCTTTGTTATGCCCAACGGCACCCGCGGCATGAAGGCCCCCGACGTCGCTGACCGCCTCCCCGAGGTGCAGGACAAGGCCCTTGCAGGTGACTATTGGGGAGCCGCTTCCACCTTTGCGTCCGACTGGGAATTGAAATGGACCCAGAGCTTCCACCCGGGATACGAATTGCTCATTGCAAGTCCTGATCTCACCACGTACAACGACTACGCGAGGACCACGAACTTCCGGACCGGCGAAGTGGTGACCACGTGGTCCGACAGTGCCGGGAGCTGGAAGCGCCGTGCGTTCGTTTCACGAGCCAGCACAGCTGTGGTCCAAGAGCTGCTGCCGGGCGCGAACGGCAAAATCAACACTGTCTTGAGTGTCAACACTGCGTTGGAGGGCGTGCCATCGTCCGTGACTTATGACGTCAATGCGACCGTCAGCGGCCGGAACGGTTATCTGGGATTGCGGGGGACCTACCCCGCTGGTTTGGGAGCGTTCGGGTACGAAGGTGTCACGCGGGTAGTCATCACGGGGACCGGCTCCTCCATCACCAGCGATGGTTCCAAGCTAACCATTACCAATGCCACCAAGGTCATCCTTTTGACCAAGCTTGGCCGTTATGAGTCGGCCGCTGAATGGAACAGCAAGCCGCTGCACGCGGCCTTGAGTGTCCTGTTGAGCGACTACGACGCCCTGCTGCGCAAGCACACCCCCAAGCACCAAGCGCTCTTTGACAGCTCGTCCTTGCAACTCAACGTTTCCCAGCAGGACCGCCAGCTGTCCACCAGCGAGCTCACCTCGCGCCAGAATGCCAACCGGTCCGCCCTCGATGTTGCCCTGCTTGAACGAATGTACGATTCCGGCCGTTATCTGTTTGCCAGCTCCAGCGGTATCTTGCCGCCACGGTTGACAGGTATCTGGACCGGTAGCTGGACCAACGCATGGGCAGGCGACTTCACTACTGACGCTAACGTCAACCTTCAGGTGGCCGGTGGCAATATCCTCAACCACGGCGACGCAATGAAGGGCTACTTCGATCTGGTGCTAGGTCAGCTCGATGACTGGCGCAGCAACGCTATCCGGATGTACGGGGCCCGGGGGTTCCTCGCGCCCACCAGAACTGATGGCGAACATGGTCACATGCTCCACTTCAACGGCAGTGATTTTCCCGGGCAGGCCTGGACCGGTGGTGCGGACTGGATGCTGTACCCATTGTTGGAGTACTACCAGGTCACCGGCGATGAAGCCTTTATGCGGGACAAGCTGGGCCCGGCCTTGATGGAACTGGCTCTCTTTTACGAGGACTACCTCTCCCGAACTGATCCGCAGGGGAACGTCATCTTCGTCCCGTCCTTCTCCATGGAGAACTCTCCGTCCTCAACTGGTCAGATGCTGTCCACCAATGCGACCGGTGAAATCATGGCGGGTCGACATGCTTTGGAATCAGCCATCCTTGCAGCGAATACTCTGAACCGCGAACAAGGGGCCGGACAAGGCGTAGCCCGTTGGACTGCGATGCTGGGCAAGCTGCCCAATTACACCATCAACGGCGACGAAGCATTGGCCGAATGGTCCTGGCCAGGGCTCACCGACCGGTACAACCACCGGCACGTCCATCACCTCTATGGTGCCTGGCCGCTCCACGAAATCAACCCCGAGGACAAACCTGAGCTGGTACGAGCCTCCCACCGCGCACTGGAACTGCGCGGCGACGAGAATTACTCCGCGCACGGCAGCCTGCATCGCGCCCTTGCGGCGGCTCGCATCAAAGACGGTGCCGGGGTTTACACCAACATCAAGAAGGTTCTTGGAAGCAACATGGTGCTTCCTTCCTTGATGACCACGCACAATCCTGATTTGCACATCTTCAATTCGGATGCGGCCAATGCGCTCCCCGCAATCATTGCGGAGGCATTGATCTACAGCCGCCCGGGAATGCTGGAGCTGCTGCCGGCGCTGCCGGAACAGCTGGCCAAGGGCACCATCACAGGCGTCCGAGGGCGTAACCGGGTCCTCGTGGAGAATCTGGTGTGGGACACCGACGCCCGTACCGTGGAGGCCAGTATTGTGTCGGCTATTACCCAGAGCCTTGAGCTGGTGTGCCGCCGCGGGATCAACGCCATCACCGCCACTGGTGCGACGCTGACCTCATCCTCGATCGGAGGTCATGGCAGAACGCTGCAGCTCTCTGCCGGGGTGCGCACGAAGATCGTGATCGGCCTGTTGCCCACAACCGTAAAACTCGTCAACCGAAACAGTGGCAAAGTGATGGACGTTGATGGGCAGTCCCACAATAACGGCGCCGCTGTCATTCAATGGCCATGGAGCGGCGGTGCAAACCAGAAATGGAAGCTGGTCTCGGTCCACGATGGATCGTTCAGGCTCACCAGCGTCATGAGCGGAAAGGTCCTGGATAACCCGGCAAGTTCAACCACCAGTGGTCAACAACTGGACCAATGGTCGGATACCTACGGGCCCAACCAATGGTGGCGGCTGGTCCCCACGGACAACGGCCAGTACTACCGGCTAGTTAATGTGTCGAGCGGTCTTTGCCTGGACGTCAAGGATGGTTCGAGCTCCAACGGTGCCCGTTTGGTTCAGGCCACCGCAACCGGATCGTCAAGTCAGGAGTGGGGCTTGGAACCTGTATAAAACCTCTTAGGTAGCACTACCCCCAGCTCCCGGCAACTACACCGCCAAGCTCACCCTCTCCCTGTTCGAATAGATACACCGGAGGTATCTTCATCCCATGAGGCTCCCATTCCTCGGGCAGGCAGGCCTTGGTCACCTGCGGCGAGCTGTCCTTGCCATGTACCTTGTGGCGTCAATAGTCCTTGCAAGTGCCGCTTTCGCGCCGGCCGGCTTTGCTACCACCGGCGGTGCCACGGAGAGTCCGGTCACGTGGGCCGTGACTCCTGCGGACGCGGCGGGCCCTGACGGCCGCTCGTGGGTGGAACTCGAACTCGACCCAGGAGCCAGTGTCGACGAACACTTGGCGGTCAGGAACCTCAGCGACAGGGACGTTACCTTTGCCCTCACCGCGGCTGATGGGTATTTCACTCCGACCGGCCGCTTCAACATGCTCCCTGGCGACAAGCAGTCGGTAGCTGCAGGTACCTGGATCTCCATGGACAAGACGGTCACCGTAGCGGCGGGAGGTACCGCCGTCGTGCCGTTCACGGTGACGGTCCCGGACAACGCGACACCAGGCGACCATGCAGCGGGCATAGCAGCCTCAATCTATTCACAGGGCGGCTCGGACGGGACGCAACTGGGTGTGGAAAGCCGTGTTGGGTTCCGTGTCATGACCCGGGTAAAGGGGGAGGTCAGACCTGCGCTCAGCATGAAGGCAACCGCGAGCTACGATACGTCGTGGAATCCCCTGGAACCAGGATCCGCTGACCTTACCGTTGACCTGGAGAATACGGGCAACGTCCGACTTTCGGTGGATCCCTCCACCATGGTCAATGACGCCCGGTGGCCGGCCGCCGGGACCGAAGAAGCCAGAACTCTCGAATTGCTGCCCGGGGACCGTCGAACCGTCAGTATCCACGTACCTCAGGTGTGGCCGCTGGGCATGATGACTTTGCCGGTGACCGTTTCGCAAGGGGTGATTGCCCCTGACGGGGCCACCCAATCGCTGGATCCCGTGCAGGAAAGCGTGACGCTATGGGCGATTCCCTGGCCGCAGCTCGCCGTCCTTGTTGCTTTGTTGCTTCTGTTTGCGGGCCTTTTCCTAGGTCGCAAGCGGCGGAAGAAGGAGCTTGTCCGGCTGGTCGAAGAGGCCCGCGAGGCCGGGCGTCGGGAAGCGGAAACCCCCTGATATCGGGGTGCTTGCCGCGCTCCCGTAAAAGTGCCGGAATGCAGCAAAAATACCCTTGTCAAACCACCGATGTTTACGTAAACTTCTTGCAACTCAATGTTTACGTGAACATTCACAAGAATGTTGATTAGATCCGGCGACTTTCTGCCTCCACAGGCCCACACTTGAGCTATCTCACGGTGCGCATGTGGATGTTGGACAGTCTCACGAAGAACCACGATCCAAAGGAGTAATCATGGCTGTAAATCTTGGCCCGTTCCAGGCGGCGGAAGGCGCCGGTCCAGGACGGCGAACCTTCCTCAAAACACTTGGAATCGGCGCCGTAGCCGCCTCCGGCATCCCGTTGCTGTCTGCATGCACGGGTGGTTCCGGTCCAGCCCCTGGTGCTTCATCAAAAAGCCTCACCTTCGGCTCGGGTTCATCGGACGAAGTTCCCCGTGCTGCCTACAAGGCAGTAACGGACGCCTTCACCAAAAAGTCGGGCTTCGACGTGGTGACCAACGTGGTTCCCCACAACGACTTCCAGAACAAGATCAACTCCTACCTGCAGGGCAGCCCGGATGAGTCCTTCACCTGGTTTGCCGGTTACCGCATGCAGTACTACGCAGAGAAGGGCCTCCTGGCTCCCGTCGACGACGTGTGGGAAAAGATCGGCGGCAACTTCTCCGACGCCATCAAGAAGGCGTCCACCGGCCCCGACGGCAAGATGTACTTGGTCCCCAACTACAACTACCCGTGGGGCTTCTTCTACCGGAAGAGCTTCTGGGCGGAAAAGGGCTACTCAGTTCCCGCTACCTTCGATGAGCTGACCACGCTCGCTGCCAAGATGAAGGCCGATGGCATCATTCCGATCGGCTTTGCCGACAAGGACGGCTGGCCCGCCATGGGCACTTTCGACTACATCAACATGCGCCTCAACGGGTACCAGTTCCACATCGACCTGACCGCGCACAAGGAGAGCTGGGACCAGAAGAAGGTCAGCGACGTCTTCGATACCTGGAAAGCACTCCTGCCGTTCCAGGACCCCGCAGCACTGGGGCAGACCTGGCAGGACGCAGCCAAAGCCCTCGAGGCCAAGAAGACCGGCATGTATCTCCTGGGCTCATTCGTGACACAGCAGTTCACGGATCCCGCAGTACTGGCGGACATCGACTTCTTCCCGTTCCCGGAGATCGCCATGGAGGGAACTGACGCTGTTGAAGCTCCGATCGATGGCCTGCTGCTGTCGAAGAAGGGTGGAGAGAACCAGGCTGCCCGCGACTACCTTGCCTTCATGGGAACCCCGGAAGGCCAGGACGCTTACGCGGCCGTAGATACTTCCAACATCGCGACGGCCAAGGGCGCTGACACGTCCAAGTACTCTGCCCTGAACAAGAAGTGTGCGGACACCATCGCGAACGCGAAGTACATCAGCCAGTTCCTGGACCGCGATGCGTTGCCGGCCATGGCCAACAACGTCATGATTCCGGCTCTTCAGTCCTTCATTAAGGATGGAAGCGTCGACGTGAAGAACCTGGAAGCGCAGGCAAAGTCGCTCTACGCGGCCCAATAGCGCAGGACTGCCCTGGCCATACGGTTGCTGGTCAACCGGCCAGGCTTCCCGAGCAAGGGTCGGGGGCGGGGGGCCCCCCCCCCCGCCCCCCGGGGGGGCGAAACCAAAAGAATTACCAAAGTGGCCCACCCCCCAAAACCCCCCCCCCCCCCCCCCCGGCCCCCGTGCGACGAATACCAAAGGAATTCCCATGAGTACCACAGCCGAAAAACCGGCCTCCCCGAACAGCGGGCCCCCTGCAGGCGGCGCCCAACGCGGGGCAGCACACGCCTCGCCGGCAACAGCCGGAAGAACGCGCAAGAAGTCCAGGAAGGTTCGCCGCCTGAGTCGCAGGGACAAAATCGTCCTTGGCATCATGGTGGGCCTTCCAACGCTCATTCAGCTGCTGTTCGTTTGGTTGCCCACCCTGGCCTCTATTGGTCTGAGCTTCACCCGATGGAACGGGCTGGACTTGGCCGACATCAAGTCTGCCGGGACGGAAAACTATGAGTTCATCAGCCAGAACTACCCACCGTTCTGGCCGGCCATGCAGCACAACGTGCTGTGGCTGGCTTTCCTGGCCCTGATTGCAACGCCGCTGGGCCTTCTGCTCGCTGTGCTCCTGGACCAGAAGATCCGGGGAAGCAAGATCTACCAGAGCATCTTCTTCACGCCCGTCATGCTCTCCCTGGCATTGATCGGTATCATCTGGCAGCTCTTCTACAACCGCGACAGCGGTCTGCTGAACTTCCTGCTCGGTACGGCCGGCACGCCCCAGGCAGTGGACTGGTTCGGCGACTCGAACGTCAACATCTGGGCCGCCATGATCGCAGCTACGTGGCGCCACGCAGGCTACGTCATGATCCTCTACTTGGCTGGCCTGAAGGGTGTGGACCCTGCCCTCAGGGAAGCAGCGTCGATTGACGGCGCCAACGCTGTCCAGACCTTCTTCCGGGTTGTCTTCCCCGCCATGCGCCCGGTCAACATCGTGATCGTGGTCATCACCATCATTGAGTCCCTCCGCGCCTTTGACATTGTCTATGTCATCAACCGCGGCACCAACGGGCTTGAACTGCTCAGCGCCTTGGTGATCCAAAACCTGATCGGTGAAGGACAGGTGATCGGCGTCGGTTCAGCATTGGCCGTGGTACTGCTGGTGATTTCCCTGGTGCCGATTGTCTTCTACCTCATCCGCACCTTCGGCAAGGAGAAAGAGGCATGAGCACCATCGCCCGTACCCTTCCTGTCCAGACCGGCAGGACCGGCAAGACCGGCAAACGCCACTATGGCACTCACATCTTCCTCATCGTCATGGCCGCCATCTGGTTGGTACCGCTGGTCTGGTCCCTCTATACGGCGCTCCGTCCCAAGGAGGACACCGACAAATACGGCTACTTCAGCTTCGGCGGCAGCTTCGGCTTCGAGAACTTCGTCCAGGCCTGGAACCAGGGAGGATTCTCGAAGTACTTCCTGAACTCAGTCCTGATCACGGTTCCCACCGTCCTGCTGACGCTTCTCTTCGCGTCCATGATGGCTTTTGCAGTATCGCGGGTGAGCTGGAAGTTCAACATCACGCTGCTGATCATGTTCACCGCCGGCAACCTCCTGCCACCGCAGGTCCTTGCAGCACCGCTGTTTGAGATGTTCAAGCATGTTTCCCTGCCGTACTCCATCAGCGACTCCGGTAACCTGCTCAATACCTACATAGCCGTCATCATCGTGGACACTGCTTTCCAGATTGGCTTCTGCACCTTTGTGCTCTCCAATTACATGAAAGCCCTGCCGCAAGACCTGACGGAAGCTGCGTTGGTGGATGGCGCTGGAATCTGGCGGCAGTACTGGAACATCATCATGCCACTCTGCCGTCCGGCACTCGCGGCTTTGGGCACGCTGCAAGTCATCTTCATCTACAACGACTTCTTCTGGCCCTTGCTGTTTATCCAGAGCGGTGACAGGCTCCCGATCACCACCGCCATCAACAACCTCCAGGGCCAGTTCCTGAGCAACTACAACCTGATCGCGGCTGGTGCCATGATCACCTTGATTCCCACCATGATCATCTACCTTGTCCTGCAACGACAGTTCGTGGCAGGGCTCACCCTGGGCGCAAGCAAGGGGTAGCAGTCCACAACGGCGTAGCTGCGGAGGAGGGTCAACCCTTGTCCGCAGCTACGCGCTTTTTCCGCGCAGACGGCGGCCGGGCTCCCTGAGGGGGAGCGGCAGTGCTCTTGCGCACCACCATGCTGGTAGGCACGGTGGTGAAATCGTCCACCGAACCGGTGCCGGCAATCTGCTGAAGCAGGTTTTCGATGCTGAGTCGGCCCACGGCGTAGAAATCCTGGTGGATTGTTGTCAGTGGCGGCCAGAAGGACGTGGACTCGTCCAGGTCGTCGAATCCAACAATGCTGACATCTTCGGGAATGCGGCGACCCTGTTCATGCAGGGCACGCATCGCTCCCAAGGCCATTTGGTCGTTGGCGGCAAAAATGGCGGTGACATCCGGGTTGCCCGCAAGGTCCAGACCGATTTGGTAGCCGGATTCGGTGGACCAGTCGCCATGGGGGACCGAAGGGGCCTCAATACCGGCGTCCTTGAGCGTCCGCCTCCATGATTCTTCCCGGTGCGTCGCCGAGAAGGACGTGGTGGGTCCACCGATATGCCACACCTGTTGGTGGCCAAGGTCCAGAAGGTGCTGGGTAGCGAATCGTGCACCCTGTGCCTGGTCAGTATCCACCATGGGGTAGCCAAAACCGGCGTTGGAATCGATGACCACGGCCGGGAGGTCCTCAGGAAGCGTTATGTCAGCGTCATCCAAAAGGTGGGCTTCGAAGATGACAACCACACCGTCGACCTGCTGCTCCCGCAGTCTTTCGTAGGCCCCGGACACGGTTCCGGTGGTGGGGTCCTGCACGGGGATGAGCGTCACTGAATAGCCCGCCTGCGAGGCAGCCGTGGCGATGGCGTCCAAGGTTCGCATGTTGCCGAAGCTGGAGAGGGTGAACATGATGACACCGATGGATTTGAACTGGCCGCTCTTGAGCGCACGTGCGGCCCTGTTGGGCCGGTAGCCAAGTTCCTTCATGGCGTCGAGAACCCTGTTCTTAGTGGATTCTTCGACATTGGTGAGTCCGTTGGAAACCCGGGAAACGGTTTGGGCGGAGACGCCTGCGGCCTTTGCCACGTCCCCGATGGACGGCCCCCTGGTGGCGCGCTTTTTGGCCGCGAGCTTCCGGGACTCCTTGGACGGTCCCGCCGGAGTCCCGATGCTTGTGTTCTCCTGATCCATGTTCACCTAAACAAAGGTACTGTCACTTTCAGTCCCGTTTGCGTAGATATTTCCAAGTGTTGCCAAAAGGCTTCCAGTGCCGGAACGGCCGGGAGGTCGGCGCTGGCGGAAGGAAGGGGTTGTCTAAAGCGATGCGGATACATCGAGCTGACGGCGCGCTTCGTCAAGTGTCTCGAGGATGGAGATGGTCTCGTCCAGAGTATGGATGGGCGATTCTGTACGGCCTTCGCCAACGAATCGTGCCAATGCCGTCGCTTCCCAAGACAGCCCGGCCATGGACGTCACCCCGGTCGTATCGTTCCACACCATTGCGTCACCATCATTGCCCGCGAGGCGGAAAGTGGTCGGCATGTAGAAGGAACCATCCATCTCGATTCTCGCTTGTGTGCCGGAGATGACTGCGGTGGACGGAGTACGGACGGCAAGACTGGTGGTGAGAGTGGATTGGACGTCACGCCCATGGCCAAGCACAAGAGTGGAGAAGGCGTCGACGCCGGTATCGAGTAGACCGCCGATCGCCGTGATCGATTGTGGCGCACCCAGGACCATCGAATCCAGTTGTACGGGGTAGATGCCGAGGTCGAGCAGTGCCCCTCCGCCCAGTTCGCGGCGGTGAAGGCGATGATCCGGGTAGCCAGGAATGGCCTGGCCGTGATCGGCGACCACAGAACGGACGTCCCCGAGGAACCCGTCGTTGACCAGAGTGCGCACCACGGAGGTCTGCGGTAGGTAGCGGCTCCACAGCGCCTCCATCAGCAGCACTCCGGCGTTTCGAGCCGCCGCGGCCAGCGCGCGGGCTTCGTCGGCAGTGGTCGCCATCGGCTTTTCGATCAAAGTGTGCTTTCCGGCAGCGATAGACAGGCGCCCGAGCGTTAAGTGCTCACTTTGCGGCGCCGCTATATAGACCACGTCAACCTCGGGGTCGGCGACGAGCTGCTCGTACGAGTCGTACGCCCTTGCAATGCTGTGCTGCGCTGAGAACGATCGCGCACGGTCAGCAGACCGGGAGCCGACGGCGACGAATCGTTGGTCAGTGTGCTCGTGCATGGCAGACACGAAAAGGTCCGCTATCCATCCAGGCGCCAGCAGCCCCCAACGCAACGCCGGGACGTCTTTGCCCGGGGAGAAGAGTTCAGGCTCGGGAAACGTGGTCGGAAACATTGTGGATTATTCCTTCATTCTGCGCCTTGGTGCGCATCGAAACTCATGGGGGCAGGCAACGGACTTGGGGAAAGCGCAGCGGTGGAGACGGAAGCGGCCGGTGCCACCGGTACAAGAATCTTCGGAACGATCCACCCTAAGGATTGCACCATTATTAAACAATAGCTACCAAAATAGAACATTTTACGCGGGTAGTCCAAGCTCTTCGGCAGGGGTGCTGGCGGGGCGGCCCGCGACTACGGCTGTGCCATGGCGGGATCGCGGTTCCCACACTCTTGACAATGACGCCGGGGCAACACTTCAATGTTTACGTAATCATTCGTCGGTGCAGACGATTTCGGGTGTTGGTGGGGCACTGCCTGGCAGCTGGTCGCTGCACCACGAGCACCCTAGAGATCGTGAGAACCACTCCATGGCACACCATCTACGTCTGTGGGCGGGGGTCGCGGCTACGGCCGTGGCACTGACCGGCACAGTCTTGTCCAGCGCCCCCGTGATGGCCGCCGAGGCGCCCATAGCGAAGACGCTGATTATCGGGGTTGACGGGGCAGCCTTCGATTCCCTGGGCCCGGCAGAGATGCCCCGGTTGGATGCGCTGCGTGCTCAGGGCACAACGTCGGTCAGCAACCTGTATACCCAGCCAATGGCGGAGACGTCCTCCGGGCCGGGATGGGCAACCATCGCCACCGGCGTCTGGCCGGACAAGCACAACGTCCTGGATAACGGGTTTGGCTCTCCACAATTTGGCGCTTACCCGGACTACCTGACACGCATTAACGCGGCATCACCGTCGCGCAAGACCGCGGCAATGGGAACATGGCAGCCCATTACCGCCACCATTTTCGGTCCGGGTGTGGACGTGCGGACCAAGTTCTCCACCGATGCGGACACAACGACGGCCGCAGTGGACGCAATCTCCACTGGCTCAGTGGACGATCTCTTTTTCTACCTGGAGGACGTGGACACGGTGGGGCACCGTGTGGGCACCAGTGGGGCTGACTACGGCGCGGCTCTTGCCAGCGCGGACGCAAGGATTGGCCAAGTCATGGACGCGGTGGCGGCACGCCCAAGCAACGAGGAATGGACGGTTGTTGTCACCACCGACCATGGTCACACCCCAACAGGAGGCCACGGCGGAAGCTCCGCGGGGGAGCGGCGTGTCTTTACCACGATGGTTGGCAAGGGAATCGCCGCAAACGTCACCCGGTACGACGCCAAGCTTGTGGACGTTGCCCCCACCGTCATGGCCGCCGCAGGGGTGCCCGTGAAGTCCGAATGGAATCTCGACGGAAATTCCTTTGGCAGCCTCACCCACGATGACTTCGACTCCCTGCGCCCAGTGCTGCAGCCCGGCGTCGATGAGACCGCGATCCCCGCGGGCACTCTTGGGTGGACCAAGGCGACGCCTGTGGGGTGGTCCATCGACAACTCGGCAATGCCCACCGGTGGGACTGCGGAGTGGCGGGGGTGGACCTTTGCCACGGATGACTTCTGGACAGCAGCCGATCGCGATCAGGGCCGTGAAACCACGGTACGTGGCCGCGACGTGATCGCGGTGGCTGACTCGGACGAATGGGACGACAAGCAGCACGCGTCCGGTCAGTTCGACTCGACGCTGGTCAGTCCCGCTTTTCCCGTTGACGGGCTGCGACGCGCGAGCCTCAGCTACGCAACCAACTACGCCATCGATGGTCCCCAGTCAGCCACGGTCACAGTAACCTTCGATACCGGGGCCACCCAGACGCTGAAGAGTTACTCCACGGCTACGAATACGGTGGAGAAACTGCCCTTCACCGTGCCAACAGGAGCCACGACGGCACAGTTCCGGTTCCGTTACACGGGAGAGAACAGTTCCTTCTGGGCTGTGGACGCGGTGGGTATCCAGGACGCGATCGCGGCGTCCGACATCCGTTACGTGGTCAACGCCGGCGGACAGCAGACATCTGACTGGGTGTCGCTGACCGGTGCGGCCGCCCAGGACGGGGGTCTCCTCAACAGCACGGCCGATCAGCCCTTCGGTGCGGACCCGGCCGGCGGAGCGCCCTGGGGATACGAAAGCTCCGGTAGTGGGAGCAGCGGCGAATCCAGCGGAGATATGTTCTCAACTTTGCGGTACGCCGTGTCCAGCCGGGACCTGACCTACCGGTTCGGCAACCTTCAGCCGGGCATGTACACGGTTCACGCCGGGTATGCCGATCCCTGGTCCTGGGACAACCGCGGTGCCGAGGTGACCATTAACAACGAGGTCCGCGAAGCCGACCATGACTACTCATCGGAGAACCAGGCCGCGGCCTACGGCAACGTCACCGTTGGCGAGAACGGCGAACTCACCTTCACGCTCAGCAAGACGCGCTCCTCTGATGTGCAGTTGAGCTGGCTCATTGTCAGTGCCGTGAACCCTGGGGAAACCGGTAACCCGCCCACGCACTCGGCCACCACCGCCATGCGATGCATCGGAAACAAGGCCTACCTCGCGGTCTCCGTGCAGAACACCACGGCAGAGGCTCTGACCATCGCTGTGGATACTGCCTATGGGTCCAAGTCCTTTGCCGGGGTAGCCCCGGGGAAGGGTGCTTCGATCGCTTTCAACAGCCGTGCTGCGATACTCCCGGCTGGCTCCGTCAGTGTCACCTCGGGTGCAACGGATGAGTCTGCAGGCTTCACCTCGACAGTTCCTTACACCGGCACCAGCTGCCCATAAACAGCCCAGCTGCCCATAAGCAGCCCGGCTGCCTCAGCAGGCCAGCACGGTCGCGTTGCCCTAATGGGCCGGCGCGGCCGTGCTTTTGCGCACCATGAGGCGGGTCGGCACCGTGGTGACGACGCTGGCCGGGGTGTTTCCGGCGATCTGCTGAAGCAGCTTTTCAATGCTCAGCCGGCCAACTGCGAGGAAGTCTTGACGGATGGTGGTCAGCGGAGGCCAGAAGGAAGTGGATTCCTCGAGGTCATCAAATCCCACAACGCTGACATCCTCCGGGATGAGGCGCCCAAGTTCATGAAGGGCCCGCATTGCCCCGAGCGCCATCTGATCGTTCGCGGCGAAGATTGCGGTGACTTCCCGATCGCGGCCGAGCTCCATCCCGACCTGATATCCGGATTCGGTGGACCAATCTCCATGAAGGACAGTGGGTGCTTCGATGCCTGCCTCGTCCAGCGTCCGTCTCCAGGACTCCTCCCGGTGCCTGGCTGAAAAGGAGGACACCGGGCCCCCGATGTGCCAAACCTGCTGGTGGCCTAGATCGAGGAGGTGCTCGGTAGCAAAGCGCGCACCCTCGGCTTGGTCTGTGTCCACCATGGGATAGCCGTAACCGGGGCTTGAGTCGATGACCACAGCGGGGAGGTCCTCGGGCAACGTAATGTCCGCACGATCAAACAGGTGCGCCTCAAAGATGATGACCACCCCGTCCACATCCTGTTCCTTCAGCCGGTTGTAGGCGCCTGTCACGGTACCTGTAGTGGGATCGTGGAGGGGGATGAGGTTCACCGAGTATCCGGCCTGTGAGGCCGCGGTGGCGATGGCATCCAGGGTGCGTCTGTTGCCGTAGGTCGAGAGATTGAACATGATGACGCCAATGGATTTGAACTGACCACTCTTGAGTGCGCGTGCAGCCCTGTTGGGCCGATAGCCCAGTTGTTTCATGGCGTCCAGCACCCGCTGCTTGGTCTTTTCTTCTACATTCGTCAGGCCGTTGGATACGCGGGAGACGGTCTGGGCGGAAACCCCGGCTGCTCGTGCAACATCGCCGATTGAGGGGCCGCGGGCAGCCCGGGCACTCCTGACCGAGGGCGAATCGCTGTTGTGCGACGTGCTGGCCGGGCTAACGCTGTCTGCGGCATCCTCTTGTATGTTCACCTAAACATGCTAATCTTCTTTCAAGAATGTTTGCGTAAACATAGCGAGAAGAGAAGAATTCATCATGACAACGACGTCGCCCGTGGCCGACGCTCCACCCTTGGTCCAATCCCGCAAGCGCGCAGGTCGATGGATGGGGTGGGCATTTGTGGGCCCGTTCATGGCTGTCTTCCTGCTGGTATTCGTGGCTCCAGTCCTCTACGCGTTCTACCTGAGCCTCTTCCAGAACCAGATGGTGGGCGGCGACAAGTTCGTTGGGGGAGCCAACTACCTTCAGGCGCTTGGCGATCCCCAGTTCTGGGACTCCGTGATCAGGGTGGCCGTCTTCCTGGTGGTCCAGGTCCCCATCATGTTGTTCCTCGCCCTTTTCGCGGCCTTGGCACTGGACAGCGGGCGTCTGCGCGCGTCGTCGTTCTTCCGCATTTCGGTGTTCCTCCCGTACGCCGTCCCGGCAGTAGTGGCGACGCTGATGTGGGGATTCATCTACGGCCCCCGTTTTGGCCTGTTCGGCAGCATTAACGACTTCTTCGGGTTGGATCTGGCCGAGCCCCTCTCTTCCAGCTGGATCCTCGCCTCGATCGGGAACATCAACACCTGGGAGTTCACGGGCTACAACATGCTGATCTTCTATTCGGCGCTGAAGGTCATCCCCGCGGAACTGTATGAAGCAGCAAACCTTGACGGAGCAGGCACGTTCCGGGTGATCCGGAGCATCAAGCTTCCCTCCATCCGCGGAGCCATCGGCATTGCGAGCATCTTCTCGGTCATCGGCAGCTTCCAGTTGTTCAACGAGCCGAACATCCTCAAGGCGTTGGCACCAAACTCCATCAGCTCCTACTTCACGCCGAACATGTACGCATACAACCTCTCGTTTGCAGGCCAGCAGTTCAATTACGCCGCGGCTATCTCCATCATCATGGGCGTCCTGACGGTCATTGTTGCCTACGTCGTCCAGCTCTCCGGCTCGCGAAAGGATGCCTAGCCCATGTCCGTACGTTTGAGCCCAGCCCATTCCAGCGATACCGCGCCCACACCGTCACCGGCGGTGAGGCCCCGGCGGTCACCTGCACCCAGGTTGAACGCCCGGCGCCACGGGGTCAGCCGGAAGCGCTCGTCCGTCCTTCTCACCATCCTGATGGGGGTCATGGCAGTGTACGCACTGCTTCCCTTGTTCTGGTTGCTGGTCAACTCCACCAAGACGCAGACCTCCCTTTTCAGCTCCTTCGGCCTGTGGTTCTCCGGGGACTTCGCACTGTGGGACAACATCGTGGGTACCCTGACCTACAACGACGGCGAATTCCTGCGCTGGCTTGCCAACACCGTGCTCTATGTCGTGGTGGGTGCCGGCGGGGCAACATTCCTTGCCACCCTGGCCGGCTATGGCCTGGCCAAGTTCGATTTCCCCGGCAAGCGCGGCGTCTTCGCGGTGGTCCTGGGAGCGGTAGCTATTCCGGGCACTGCCCTTGCCGTTCCGACGTTCCTCATGTTCAGCCAGATGGGGCTCACCAACACCCCGTGGTCGGTCATTATTCCGTCCCTGATCAGCCCGTTCGGGCTCTACCTGGTGTGGATCTATGCCCTCGAGTCCGTCCCCACGGAAGTTCTGGAAGCAGCGCGCATGGACGGTGCAGGGGAGTTCCGCACGTTCTTCACCATCTCCTTGCGAATGCTGGCTCCCGGCTTCATCACGGTCCTGTTGTTCACGGTGGTGGCCACCTGGAACAACTACTTCCTCCCCTTGATCATGTTGAGCCAATCAACCTGGTACCCGCTCACCGTGGGGCTCAACAGCTGGAACGCCCAAGCGACTACGGCCGGAGGCGAGGCCATCTACAACCTCGTCATCACCGGATCATTCCTCACCATCGTGCCCATCGTGGGGGCGTTCCTCTTCCTCCAGCGCTTCTGGCAGTCAGGACTGTCTGCGGGAAGCGTCAAGTAGAAGACCCGACGACGGCGACCTCCCGCCGTCGTAAATCTCCAAACCGCATCTGAAAGGCACTCATTCAATGAAGAACAACCATCGCTTCCGGCGGGTGGCCACTGCCGCCCTGGCGGCCAGCCTCCTGGTAGGCGGACTCGCGGCCTGCAGTGGCTCCGGAACAACCGCAACCGCCGGGGCCGAAGGCGCCAGCGCCGCCGACATCGCCAAGGCGCTGGACACAGAGACCACCCTCACGGTGTGGGGCTGGGCTCCGCAGCTCGAGCCGATCGTGGAGGCCTTCGAGGCCAAGTACCCCAAGGTCCACGTCAACCTGGAAAACGTGGGAACGGGCAACGCCCACTACACCAAGCTTCAGAACGCCGTTAAGGCCGGAAGCGGTGCTCCGGACGTTGCGCAGATCGAATACAACGCCCTGCCGCAGTTCGCCCTGTCCGATTCCCTGGTAAATCTGAAGGACTTCGGTGCCGAGGAGCTCAAGGACAACTACACGGCGTCCACCTGGGGTTCGGTGAACCTCAACGGTGGCGTCTACGCACTCCCGCAGGACTCCGGTCCCATGGCCATGTTCTACCGGGCGGATGTCTTCGAAAAGCACGGCATCAGCATCCCCACCACCTGGGATGAGTACGTTGAAGCCGGCAAGAAGCTCCACGCTGCCGACCCCAAGGCCTACATCACCAGTGACACCGGCGATGCCGGCTTCACCACCAGCATGATCTGGCAGGCCGGCGGCAAGCCCTACACGCTGGACGGAAGCACCAAGGTAGCCGTTGATCTCCAGGATGAGGGCGCCAGGAAGTGGACCGGCACCTGGAACCAGCTGCTCAAGAACGATCTCCTGTCGCCCGTCACCAGCTGGAGCGACGAATGGTACAAGGGCCTCTCGGACGGAAGCATTGCCACGCTGATCATCGGCGCATGGATGCCCGCAAACCTGGAATCGGGTGCGGCAAGTGCCAGCGGACAGTGGCGTGTAGCCCCGATGCCCACCTACGAAAAGGGTGCGGCAGCAACGGCTGAAAACGGCGGCGGCGGTGACGCCGTGATGAAGCAGAGCAAGAACAAGGCGGCCGCCTACGGCTTCCTGCAGTTCGCGAACGGCCCGGAAGGGTCCAAGATCCACGCTGCAAACGGTGGGTTCCCCTCCACGACGGCCGATCTTCAGAGCGAAGCGTTCCTGAACGCCGAAAGCGCCTACTTCGGCGGCCAGAAGATCAACGAGGTCCTGGTCCAGGCTTCCAAGGACGTTGTTCCGGGGTGGAGCTACCTTCCGTTCCAGACCTACGCCAACAGCATCTACAGCGACACCGTTGGTCAGGCCTACGGTTCCAAGGGCGATCTGAATGATGGCCTCAAGGCCTGGCAGGATGCCACGGCAAAGTACGGCCAGCAGCAAGGCTTCACAGTTACCACCAAGTAAGACGTGGCGCGGGGGGGGGGGGGGCCCCCCCCCCCGGCCCCCCCCCCCCCCGATAAAATTGTTTTTGGACGTAGCACACAAACAAAAAACGGGCCCCGCGCTCAAGAAATGAGGGTGGCCCCCCCCC
>NZ_JAJOHP010000054.1:0-33753 GCF_021109375.1 Arthrobacter sp. AK01 | reverse complement strand
CCCCCGGAGAATGATGCCAAACAAGAATTGCACCCGGGGGTCGAAATGCCGAGCACCGGGAGCGGGCCCCGCAGAAGCCAACCCGTCAGCCAAGAACGACCGACGATCCATCGTTGGTGCTAAGCTCCGCACCAACATTCACTAGCGCACCCACGGCAAAGGAACAACTGCCACGCAGCGTACTTGATGGGCGTCTGTGAGTCGGTGCAACAGCACCGAGTTGACACTCCCTGAAAAGTCCTTGCCGCCGTCGAGCATTTAGCGTCTAGGTCAGCTGAGCGCTATCACCCTAACTTGCTGCTGGACCACAGGCCGCTGCACCAAAAACACCGCACCCAGCACCAACACAGCACCCACAAGCTGCCACCCCGACAACGACTCCCCCAGGAACACGAACCCCAGCACCGTCGCTACAAGCGGGCTCAGGAATCCCAGGAACGACACCACCATCGTGGGCAGCCGCTGGATCCCCCGGAACCACACGGCGTAAGCCACCAACGCACCAATGACACTGAGGTACGCAAAACCCGCCAGGTTAGGCACCGAAACCGACCCCGGCAGCCCTTCAACCACCAGCGTCACGGGCAGCAGCATCACGCCACCCATCGCTAACTGCAGGCCCGTAAACCCAAGCAGCCCCACGCCGTCGGGCCTTCCCCAACGTTTGGTGAGGACTATGCCGGCCGCCATGCTCAGCGCCGCCGCCATCCCGGCGAGCACACCCACAAAAGTCAGCGTCGCGTCGGATCGCAGGACGAGCAAGCCGACACCCGCGGCTCCCACCACACAAGCAATGATGTGCGCCTTGCGGATCCCCTCCCCCAGCAACAGCACGCCGAGGAAGAGCACGAACAAAGGCTGGATGGACATGACCAGCGCTGCGAGCCCACCCGGCAGTTGATACGCGGTGAAAAACAAGAGGAAGAAGAACAGTCCGATATTGAGCGCGCCCAGCGCTGCGGCTTTGAACCACCAACTCCCCCGCGGCCACGTTCGGGTGACCAACATGAGCACGATCCCAGCTGGCAGGGCTCGCACGGTTGCAGCCAGGAGCGGCCGGTCGGCGGGGAGGAACTCCGTGGTCACCAGATAGGTGGAGCCCCAAACCATCGGGGCAAGGGCGGTGATAAAGAGGTCGCGAGGGGATGCCTTGGACGCCCCAACTCCCGTTCTGCTGGCAACCGCTGCAGATGAACTCATCTTTCACTTCCATACATTTCGATATCGAACTATTTGATGTAAGACAATGTAGGTGCTGTAATGTTTGAGGTCAAGCATTGGAGGACGATGGACCGCGACGCAGTGGACATGATTCTTGAGCAGTGGAACACAGAGCGACCCGACGTGGACGTCAGCTCAATGGGCGTTCTGGGCCGGCTCAACAGGGCGAGTCGCCTCGCCTCTCTGGATGTGCAGAAATTCATGAACCAATTCGGACTCGAGCCGTGGGAGTTCGACGTCCTGGCAACGCTTCGTCGGTCGGCTGCTGAAGCTCCGTTGACGCCAGGGCGACTGGCGAGCCTGACCATGATCGGTTCTGCGGCCATGACCAACCGCGTAGATCGGCTCGTAAACCGCGGCCTGGTTCATCGCGAGACCAACCCCGAGAACCGCCGGCAGCTACTCATCAGCCTCACACCCGAAGGGCTCGCCCTGGTGGATGACGTAGTGGAGCACCACGTGGAGAATCAACAAAAGATGCTCGAGGGCCTGTCCAAGACTGAGCGAACACAGCTGGCAAACCTCCTGCGCAAGTTCCTGCTTACTAACAACGACGGCGAACCCTCCTAAGCGGGTTGCGTCACCCATGCGAGGATGAGGCGTGACACCGCCTTGGCCGCCGTCGGCTTCATAGAAGCCGTGCCTCCAAATACGCGAACTTAGTTCACGTCAGCCGTTCGATAAACCTCGCGGCCTGAGACATACCGCCAGATCACGTGATCAAGCTTGCGCGCTGCAGTGGGATAGAGCCCAGCGACTTGGCTGATCAAGCTCGCCGCATCTTTTGGAGTAACAGTGCGATCTACAAGGCCCGCGTGTTCTTGAATGAAGCGGATCACCATCCGGTCCGGCTTAACGGATTGTAGACCGACAAGAATCAGTAAGTAGTTGAAAGTAACTCCCGAGGATTGGCTCGGAAGGCGTAGCCATGCCTTCTTGATCCTCTTCAATTCGGGGTCCCGCTGGAACTCCTCCCGCACGTCAGCCGCGGTCTCGATTGGACCATCTTCCAGTGAAGCTAGAGTCAGCGCAGCGCGATAGACAACCTCGGCTTTTAGGAGTGCACCGTCCCCCGTGTGCGCCGGTTTACGGTTGTTGACCGCTTCGGCCCATCCGGCGCTGCCGCCCAAGGCGTCGAACGAGGCCAATAATTCTCGGACGCCACCGCTATTCGGATCGCCGCCCTCGGCCCGCCGCATGGCGCGATAGGCCGTTGTGACGTTCACGACACTTGTGTAGTGCGATCCTGTCGAGAAGATGGAGTCAATGATGCCCAGCGCGAGACTGTCCGGATAACCATCCGCTTCGATCCATTGAGATTCATCGTCGAAAATAGAACGGCAAACTTCAGTTAGTCGTACTGCCGCTTCGCTGGGTTCAGTCGTCATAGACGGACTCTAGCAAGCACCCGTTACTTTACGGGTTGCGACATCTGGCTGCTTCGACAGTCCCCTTGCCATAGTTAGTGTGCGCCAGAAGACTCGCCGTGGCTGAGCAACACGTAGAGAATCAACAGAAGATGCTCGAAGGCCTGTCCAAGACTGAGCGGCAACAGCTGGCGAACCTGTTGCGCAAGTTCTTGCTGACAAACAACGACGGCGAACCCTCCTAAGCGGGTAGCGTCCCCCATGCGAGGATGAGGCGTGGACACTTCCTCTGAGCAGCTGGCGATCGCAATCGGAAAAGCGCTGGGCGGCGGACAGGCAAGCGCCTACACCGGCATTTCGTATTGCCAAAGCGGTAACCACTTGGTGAGGCATTCAGTTTCGGTGCACCCAAGGGCCTTCATGTGGTCTGCGACGGAGTTGCCTGACGGGCCTACGAGAACATTCGACCCCCGTTCCCTCACAGTTCAGACGGATGGAGTCGATGATTTCAGCCTTTCCATTGACCGCATACCGTTTTCGTTTCCTGAAGCTGTCCAGCTTTCGTTCCCACTCTCCCTGCCCATTTGGGGCCGGCACCTGGACGACTATCACCCGGTCGCTTGTGAAGTGAATGGCTCGGACACGACACTCCTGCTGAGGCACCGCGTTGACCCGACAATCTTTGGGTCCTTCACCTTTGAAACAGAAAGCGGCATCGCGAAAACCCTGTTGACACCCACGTCGGCACTGAAATTGGAGCGCGAGCTCCCACCCGATAATGGAAAACACGACTTCGGCTTCGTGGCCAGCTTGGGTGACCCTGATCTGCAGAATTGCCTTCGCCCCGACGAAAACACCCACCAGTAAAGAAATGGCCTGCAGACGTTAGTCCACAGGCCATCGTCATCTTCCCGGTCACTCACGCTCGCTAGGATCCTGGCTGGACTCTTTGAGCTTGCTCCGCCACAACAGGTACGAGCCATACAGCCCGGAACCAAGCATGACGGCGGCCCCAATGCCTCGCCACCAAACAAACGGCTGCCAGGTCGCAAAGATGATGGCCATTGCGAAGAACCCAGCAACTTGCAATGGATGCGGTACCTTGCTTTTCATAGCGATCACCCCTCGTCGTCACAGCACGGTCGCCCGAGCTACCACCCCGCGCAACCTATCAGGGCAATTCCCATGGACGACAACGCACCCGCTAATGCCCACCCAACTGGCGCACCTCCCGGAACGAAAATGGTGACCATGCTCAGTCCCACCCCCAGCGCGCAACTCCACAGCAGGCTCCCCGGACTTCCTCCGATGTTCAAATGCGCAGTTTGCTGGCCGCCGATGTAGACATCGAGGTAACCGGGACACGTCATTGGGTCGTTGTTGGTCCAGGTAAAGGAGGCCCCCAGGTTGGTGCAGAACGAGTAATACTGTCCCGCCGGTTCCGGCGGCGCTGGGCTGTTCGTCTCGGCCGGAAGCTCGACGGCGACCGTTTGCGTCGCTGTCAGGGGTTCAGTCGCGTTGGCGGGAGCCAGCCCTGCAAAGGCCAACCCAGCGCTGACTGCCAGGCTCACTGCTATCTTGCTGATGTGCTTCAGGATCATGACTGCTCCTAGTGAAGAACGATCTTGCTTTGACCTGCACAGCGTGCGCCCTGCAAATGCCTGCACAGACGCGAAAAGGGTCATCTAGGTGGTGATTTTGCTGAAAATAGGTGTCGAAAGCCCAAGAAATGAGTGCTGATCCGCTCCGTCTAGGTGGTGACACCCGCCGCTCTATCCGGACAAACAAGTGTGGGACCCGCCTCACCAGCGGATCCCACACTCTGACCTCAACCAACCAAGGAACTACCGCAACCCGGGCGGCAGATTCCCCACAGCAATACCCATGATGTTCAGCCCCTCGTTCACCAGCGCACTCCCCTGCGGCAACGTCACGCTGGAGACCTCGAAAGCCGGAGGAATGTCGATCTTCGTGGCAAAGATACGTGCCGGCTCATCCACCCGCACCACCGTCGACGGCCCGCCGATGTAAGCCTGCGTGTGCCGCTGGTGATAGGCCGAGGACGCCACCACCACCGAAGTATCCGTAGCCACCCCGGTGCGCCAGTTCGGCAGCGCAATGGTCACGGTCCGGCTCTGACCGTTAGTGAAGTGCACTGTCGCAACCCCGGAGGACACGTTGCCCGTAGAGAAACCCGTCACCAGCAAGGTACGCCCGCGGCCGGAGAGAGCTACTTCCTGACCCGCAGCCTTCACAGTGTCCGGCGTTCCCACAGCCGTCGGATGCCATACGGAGGACATTCCAAACGCCGAATACGACTCCCCGGAAACAAGCCCGGCAGCAGCCAACGCCTCCTCGGAGAACGTCCGGCGGTCCGCAGAAACAGCTCCGTTCCGAGGGTTGGCCGCATTCGCCACGGAGGTCTGATTCACCAAAGATGCAAAAGGCAAAGGAGCAACGGCAGCACCCGGCCCCTGGTAGGCCCCGATGTTTGGCGCCCCAACAGAGGCCCCAACAGGAGCCCCAACAGAACCGGCACCCGAGGTGGGGTTACCGAAGAAGTCCCTGCCGCCGTCGTCGGCCACTACAGTGCCGGCACCAATCAGCGGCGACCCGGAAGCAAGCCTGTACCCGGGAACGTCCAACGCCGTCTGCCCGCTGCCACCAGCAACCAACAAAGGATCACCCAGCACCGAACCAGTCTCCCCAGCCGGCGGCAAGATCCCGCCAAAGTACGCGTTGTTCGCATACACAGCCGACGCGGCCTTCAAGGAACCGCCCGGTGCCACAAACAGGTTGTTCCGCACCTCGCGTGGGCCGGTCATGTCATCCGAAAAAACACGCGACGGGCAGTAGAAGGTGTTGTTGTAGATGTAGTGCTTGCCGGTGCCGCTGCTGCTGCCGCCCAGTCGGCAGTCGTCCTGGGCGATGTTGTAGCGCAGAACCACGTTGGCCGCCGTCGCCCCGCCGCCGCAGTTGGAGATGCAGTTGAGGTAGAAGCCGCCGGCGTTCCCGTACGAGTAGTTGTATTGGAACAGGCAGGTTCCCACGATCTTCATGTCGCAGTCCCAGGCGGTGGAGTCGTACGTGGAGGTGGTGCTGTTGCCCACCACGTTGAACTGGAACACCGGGTTCTTGGAGTTGTACGGCCACATGCCCGCGAAGTTGCCGCCCTCATAGGGGTGGGCGCCCTGGCCGAGGTTGAGCCCCCTGTTGTGCTCGATGAGCGGCGCGTCAGAGTTATGGATCACAATCGCGTCGCCGCCCACGTCATGGATCTCGTTCCGGGCAACGTACACCTTGGTGTTGTAGCGCTCGGTGGTGTCGGGAGCGGAGATCTTGACGCCGCCACCGGCAGCGTCGTTGACCTCGTTATCGGTGATGGTGATGCCGTCCACGGACCCCTTGCCCCAGGTGCGCACCATGATGCCGGCAGACTGCGCGAAGCCCGCGCCGTCCGTGGCCTTATTGCGCCAGCCCGCTACGTCCTCCACGTGGTTGCCCGTGACCACGACCCCGGCAGTCTGCGCCGTTCCACTGTTCTCGAAGAGAATCCCGACCCTGCGCACCGGAGTGTCCGACGGGTTCACCACACGCAATCCACTGACGGTCCAATGACTGGCGTTGGTGATCTTGATGGCTGCCACTGCACCGTTGCCGTTGATGGTCGGCTTATCGCCCTCGCCGTAGGAGGAGAGCGTGATCGGATGGTTGGCGACGCCGGTACCAGCCGGCGTGAGCGCGCCGGTGCAGTTGGTGCCAGCCCGGAAAAGGATCGACTCGCCAGCGTTGAACGCGCCGTGGCCGTTCACCTGGGCGATCGAGTTGAACGGGCTTGCCTGGCTGCCATTACCGGAAACAGCAGCCGAGCAATCCACATAGAACTTCGCATCGCTGATCTGCACAATGAGCACGCCGATTTTGCCTGTGGTGGCCACATCGAACGGCCCGGTGCCGGTGGCGACCAGTTCGGTGGTCCCGCCCGCAGCTCCCGTTGGCACCACAAAGGTGATGGTGGCCGCTCCGGTGGCGTCAGCAACGGCGTCGGCCACGTTGGCACCGCGCAAGGTCAGGCTGACCGGACTCAGCGGCTTAAGGTCACGCACGACGACGGTCGCTGGCGTCCCGGGGACCAGCCCGTTGAGGTTGGTCCCGGCTGAGCCCTCGACGCGCAGCGGTGCCGCGAGGTAGGCGTCCGAGCAGTTGATTTTGGCATCGGCCCAGTCGGCGTGGTCGTTGCCGTTCCCTTCCGGGCCGGTCTCCACCTTGAGCTGCAGCATGGTGCCGCCCAGCAGATTCACATTGACGGGCAAGGCCCCGTCCGTCCCCTTCCGCTCCCCCGCGAACCGTTCCACCCCGTCCACCAGGACCTTGAAGTCAACGCGACCGCGGTCTCCCTGGGTATCGTCCACGCCCACCTGCGCCAGGAACTGCCGGCATTGGCCGCCCAGGTTGTAGGAAATGGACGACGCCGCGTGCGTGCCAATGCCCTTGGGATACACAGTGCCGCCGATGGTCAGCGGCCTCCGGTTGGCATCGCCCAGCGCCTGGCCTCCGTTGCTCATGTCCAGTTCCGCCGGTCCCCAACCGTTGCTCATGCTGGCCCACGGAACGTCGCTGGCATACACGACGCCGGTGGGCGGGGGTGGTAGTTCAGCTGCGGTTGCGCTTGGGCTGGCTGCGATTCCGGTTGCCAGCGCTGCCGCCGTTAGTGCCGCAGATGCGGCAATTGCTGCCAGACGCCTGGCCATGGGTTGTGGGTGCAAGTGGGGCTCCTCATTGAGTGGGTTTCCTCAAGGAGTTTCTTGCCGGCTGTGCGGTTGTGGCAATCAAATGCACAGGTATGAACATGGCGGGTGCTGTCACCACCTAGACGAGCGCTTTAACCACTCATTTTTCGCTGGCTACACTTAGGTGGTCACCCGAGAACCCTGGTTTTGCGGCCGTGCCACCACCTAGGCCATCGGTTTTACCTCTGTGAGTCGTTTTTATCTGCTCAAAATATTCCCGGCTGCGTGACCATTATCGATCATGCATCAGGACCTCATGGCCCTGTTGTGCTGGTTCGTCGACGCGGTCGACTGGGGTCAGAGAGGAACAAATGAAATCACTGTTTTCCCACGCTCCTGTCGTGTTGATCGTGGCGGGGTGCGTCCTCTTTGTCGGCGCAATAGCTGGCATGAATATCGCCGGCTACGTGATTGACGAGCAGAAAATCGACCCCGGCGATTCCCTATTGCCGTTGTGGTTTAGTTTCCTGGGTGGGCCTGTCGTGGCGGCCATCGGTGCTGGTTGGCTCGTCAGGAAGCGAAAAAATAGAGCCCACCATTGAGCCTTCTCCGATCTGGAACGTCATGACCGCGCTGGTCTGAGGCGACCACAGCGAGAGCCAAACCGTCGGCACGAAGGCGCGATCCGGCGTCGTACGTTTGCAGCGCGAGTGCTAGCTTGGACCGAACCGGCTGGTTCGAGGGGGACGACATGGAAGCTTGGGAATGGATTCTGGCCTTGCTGGCAGGACTGTCTGCGGTGTTCGTCATGGGAGCGAACATTTGGGCCATCTTCGATGTCGTACGGCAGGACCGACTCGATCAAACAAGCCGGGTCATTTGGGTGCTGTTGTTTTTCGTGATGCCGCTGTTCGGGGTTGTGGTGTGGCTGTACGCGAAGCCGCGGCTGGCTGGTTTGGGTACTGGCATGCGTTTGCGGAAGACGCTCTGAGCACTGGGCTGCAATTCATCGCCTTGATCCCGCCGGGGATCCTTCCCTGTTAGGTACGAAGCCTGGACCATCAATGGTCCTGAGGGATTGCTCTTGGTTTCTTGCCCTGGCGGCAGTCTCGCAATCTGGGGCTTGGACAAACAGTAACCCCATTGAAACCAGGCTCAAGCGTCAGGCAAGCTGCAGGCACTCAAGGCGGGTTCCGACGTCGTGCTCCTGCACCGAGGATTCACAGCTGCAAGGATGAGGACATGGAGCCGCACACCGAGCAATTGCTAAATGGGCCTCGTGGGCGTCGCCTGTGCCTTGAACTCGCGATGGAAATGGACCAGGACATCCGTATCGCCGTCTTCCACCTCGGATACAAACTCGATCCTGGGGCAGGCAGGTCGCGGAGGATGTTGACCATGTCTCCCTCGGGCGAGGTGCCGCCTCCCCCGCCAGAGCCGACTGTGAATGAGCTCGCAGCATCGATCACGTCCTTGGATCTCAAGGGCATCACCAACCAGCTGGTTCAGAACGCTTTGGAGCGGGCCGTTGATACCGCCCGGTATTGGCAGGAACCGGACGGCGAGGACGTTCTTGCCGCCGCGCCCGATACAACGAATGCCCTATGCCACGTCGCGGAGGGCGTTCTCGGGACATCTGCCGCAGAATCGTGGACCCGCGAGGCTGAGGTGAAGCAGTGGAGCATCGATTGGCGTTCGGCGGGAGACCCTGCGCCACTCGCCGGAAATCCCCGACAGAAGCTGGCAGAGTGGGCGCGCAACCAACGGGCCGGGGAGGTCCGTGCTGCGCGGGAACGCCGTGCAGACCTCAGGGCCAACGTGGGAGGCGAGTGGTGGTCAATACCCCACAACCTCATGCAGTCCACGGGGCAGATTCCCCAGGGCCTGGATCTGGTGGAGGACTCGCTGGGATGGGAGAACGCCACCGCCATCCCAGTCGCCGGAACCGGACAGATCCTGGAGATCGGGACAGCTGCGGATTGGATCCAGCTATGCCGGGAATTCCCATTGAAAGTCACCGCATCCCGCAGACACGACTGGTTCCGCACGACGGGCCGGGACGGACATTGGGTCATCCCTGACTGGGAAAGGGCAAGCTCACGATGGGATGCTGTCCACCTCACCGTCGCTGGTTACCTTCACTTGGCAGGCCGCGCACTTGAAGTGGACCTGGCCGAAGGAACGGCGAGTGTCATCGCCGGCTGGAACCCCGACACCACGTTCTGGCTCAACGACGTCGTCCGTGAATCCGGGGAGCCTCGTCAACACTGGCATCGGGAGCACAACCAGGACGAGTGGACGCTCCGGGGTTAGCCCCTTGAATAAAGATCCTGCCATTCGGTTACCACCCGCCCCACCACTCCCGGTAAATTTAGACAAAGAGTTTGACCCTCGGTGAGCAACACCACTCGCGCGCCTCACGAAAGCAGGATCATATGACCGTCTCTCCCCTTATCTGGGGCATCACCATCGTCGTCATTCTGGCGCTCTTGGCCTTCGACTACTTCTTCCACATCCGGAAGGCCCACGTCCCCTCACTCAAGGAAGCGGCCATCTGGTCGTCCATCTACGTGGGCCTGGCTGTGCTGTTCGGAGTCCTGGTCCTGATCTTCGGCGGCGGCCAGATGGGGTCCGAGTACTTCGCCGGCTACATCACGGAGAAGGCCCTCTCGGTCGACAACCTGTTCGTGTTCCTGATCATCATGGCGAGCTTCCGGGTGCCGCGTGAGGATCAGCAGAAGGTCCTGCTCTTCGGCATCGTGTTCTCACTGATCGCCCGCACCGGCTTCATTTTCCTGGGCGCCGCGCTGATCAACTCGTTCGCGTGGGTGTTCTACATCTTCGGCCTCATCCTGCTGCTAACAGCAGGCAACCTGCTCAAGCCCGGCGACCACGGGGACGGCCAGGCGAACAACTTCATCATCCGGCTCGCCAAGAAGCTCTTCCACACCACGGATAAGTACGACGGCGACAAGCTCTTCACCATGGTCAACGGCAAGCGTGCCCTGACTCCCATGCTGCTGGTCATGGTGGCTATCGGCGGCACGGACATCCTCTTCGCGCTCGACTCGATCCCGGCGATCTTCGGCCTCACCCAGAACGTCTTCATCGTCTTCACCGCCACGGCGTTCTCGCTGATGGGCTTGCGCCAGCTCTACTTCCTGATCGACGGCCTGCTGGACCGCCTCATCTACCTCTCCTACGGCCTGGCAGCGATCCTCGCGTTCATCGGCGTCAAGCTGATCCTGCACGCCCTGCACGAGAACAACCTGCCGTTCATCAACGACGGCGAGCACGTGAACGTCATCGAGATCACCACCGGCCTCTCGCTGAGTGTGATCATCGGCGTCCTGGTCGTCACCGTGGTGCTCTCACTGATCAGCCCGGCCGGCAAGGCCCAGACCGCCATCAACAACGCCCGCCGGCACGCCGTCGATTACCTGGACCTCGACTACACTGCTGATGCCAACGAGCGCGAACGCATTTACCGCGCACTGACGGCCGAAGAGGCGCAGATCGTCCAGATGCCGCTGAAGTACCGGAACAAGGCCAAAGACGTGGACAAGATCCGCGAGCAAGTGACCGAAGCGCACCGCCAGCACGAGGAATTCCTCAACCGCCAAGGCAGCTAAAAGTCAGGCGCCCAGGAGCACGTTGATCTGATCCCGGATCTCGTCGCCGACCTGGGCGTCTGTGAGTCCAATGGTGGCCGAGGACGTCATGCTGATGAACATGATCGAGGAGACGATCCGTGCCAGCTTCGCCGGATCGCGGGAAACCAGCTTCTGGTCCCCGCCAAGGATCTCGGCGATGGCCTCTTCTGTGCGCATGGTGAGAGACAAAGCCTCTGCATGGTGCGGCTCGGCGGGATCACCGAAGACGATCTCCTTCAGGTAAGTCCGGCCGTTCTCGATCTGGACGCGGTTGCACTCGATGATGGGACGGATGATGGCCATCACTGCGTCGAGCACAGCCTTTTCCTTGGAAGCGGCTTCGACGCCCGAGGCGAGCGCTCCAGCGTATTTCACGTTGTGCACCAGCAGCAGTAGCTCCGCCTTGGTCTTGGCGTAGAGGAACAAGGTTCCCGATCCGACGTCGGCCTTTTCAGCCACTTGCTGGGTGGTGACCTCATCCACGCCGTACTGGGTGAAAAGTTCACGGGCTGCCGCGGTGATGCGGTCAAGCTTTTCCTGCTTATTCCGCTCACGTCGGCCAAGGGTCTGGGGCGCAGGCTGCATTCAGCTACCGTATCAGCGGGCAGGAGCTTCAGCGGCTGGAGGCATCAGCGGCTCAGGAATTCAAGGGCTGCAGGGACGAACCTGTCATGGAACTGGAAGATGCCACCATGCCCGGAGTCGGGGTAGATGACCAGTTCGCTGCCGGGAATGCGCCTGTGCATGTCATTCGAAAGGACAGACGGCACCATGCGGTCGTTGTCGCCGTTGGCGATCAGCGTCGGCTGGGTGATGACGCCCAAATCGGCCGACGGCGACAGTCCCCACCGGCGGATGGCCTTCAGTTGGGTTTGGAACGCCTGGAGTTTGATGGGCGCTTCGCGGTTGGTGGTGCGTTCTTTGAGCCGATTGATGAAGGCTCGCGCGGCAGGCTTACCGGCGGCGTTCCTGTTGAAGAAGAGGAACTCCTTGGGATCCTGCCGGGTGAGGGTGCCCCTAAGAACGTCGTAGTACGTGATTCCGATGATGTTCTGGATGCCGTCCCCACCGGCAGGGCCCGTGCCGGCGAGCACCATCTTGCGAACAAGCCCCGGGTGCTTGAGGACCAGCGACTGTGCGATCATGCCGCCCAGCGAAAAGCCGAAGAGATCCACCTGTTGATATCCCAGCGCCTGGATGAAGGTCGCGGCGTCGTCGGCCATGCTGTCGATGCTGTCCGGAACACTTCCCGTGGACCCGCCCACTCCGCGGTTGCTGAAGGTGATCACGTGGTGCTTCGCTGCGATGGGATCGATGATGCGCGGATCCCAGTTGTCCATGGTCCCCGCGAGGTGAATCAGGAAGACCACCGGAACCCCTCCTTTGGGCCCCATCTCCCGGTACGCGTACGTGACGCCGCCCGCCGTCACTGTCTTCGCTGGAACTTGCACATACGACTGTTGTTCACTGCTCATGGTGTTGGTCCTGTCGGGGGTGTTGGTTTGGGGTTAGAGATGACTGACGACGGTCTTGCCGCGAACGCCGCCCTTTTCGAGGGCAGCAAGGACATCGGCCGTCTGGTCGAACGGCACCACGCGACCCAGGACCGGCTTGATGTGGCCGGAATCGATGAGCGCAGCAATTTCCCTCAGCTGGCCGCCATCGGCGCGCATGAAAAGGAACTCGTAGGTGACGCCCAAGCGGCGGGCCTTGCGGCGGATACCCGAGCTCAGCAGGGTCATCACACCCAGCAGCACAGGGTTTCCACCCAGCTGCCTGGCAAATCCGGCGTCCGGCGGACCGGCGATGCCGATAGCCGTGCCGCCCTTCTTCAAGACCTTCAGGGACCGCTCCAAGTTCTCACCGCCGAGGCTGTCCAGGACGAGGTCGTAGTCGTGAAGGATCTCCACGAAGTCCTCGGTGCGGTAATCAATCACCACATCAGCGCCGAGCTCACGAACAAAGTCCTTGTTCCCCGCGCTGACAGTGGTGGCTACCGTCGCACCCAAGTACTTAGCCAGCTGGATGGCAATGGAGCCCACGCCCCCGGCGCCGGCATGGACGAGTACTTTCTGGCCGGGGCCAACGTTTCCGCGCTCCACCAGGGCCTGCCACGCCGTCAAAGCCACCAGCGGAAGCGAGCCCGCTTCCTCCATGCTGACGGTGGCCGGTTTGATGGCCAGGTCCTCCTCCGCGACGGCAATGCGCTCCGCGAACGTGCCGATGCTGTCTTTGCCGGGGCGTGCAAAGACCTCGTCGCCGGGAGTGAAGGACCGCACCTTGGGCCCCACCTTTAGGACCACACCGGCAACATCATGGCCAAGAATCTGCGGCAGCTTGTACGGGAGGATCTGCTTGAACTCGCCCAACCGGATCTTCTCGTCCAGCTGGTTCAAGCCAGCTGCGTGAACCTTAACCAGCACATCATGGTCGCCGAGCACCGGCTCCGGGACATCGATCTGCTGAAGGGGTTCCTTGTACTGGTTGAGGACGAAGGCTCTCATGGGGGTTCTCCAATGACTAATTTACTGACTTGACTCAATTATGAGCGCACTCAGTTATTTAGTCAATGTTTAGTCAAGGGGCCCCGCAGCTGAAGTCAGTTCTCGGCGGCAACTTTCAGGTCGGCGGCAAACTGTTCAAAGCTGGCGTCGAACGACGGGATCTTATTGGCGAACAGCGGGAATATCGGCCCGCCGATGCGTTCGTTCATCTCGAACAGGGTCCCCCCGCCATTGGTTTCCGTGAGCGTGTAGACGCGGGTTCCCATCGCGTCACCCCAGGCCAGCCGACTGGACGGTTCGAACTCTTTGACCCTGAGCTTAAACGTACGGTTGGGATCCAGTGTGGAGACCAACTGAATGGTGGATCCGGGCTTGATCTCGCCCTCCACCGAAACAATCGTGGAGTTCCACCGCGGATAATCCGACGCCGTGGTCAGCAACTTCCACACGGTAGCTGGGCTGGCGTTGACGGTGGTGGACACCTGGGTGGTGCGGCTGAACGTCCTACTGACGGTAGTGGCGATTCCATCGGGACTGGGTGACATGGTGTTCCGCTTTCTCCGAAGTGCACGGTTGTTGGCCGTCTCCCTCAGATGCTACATTCGCGACGCTCACCGGCGGCGGTCCCCGGCAGATGATTTACCGGCGTCTTCGGTTCGACTGCTTGCCGCCCGTGAAGACCGCCGGTATCCGCTCGGACTGACGCCGTATTCCCGCGAAAAAGCAGCACTGAACGTGAAGGCATTGCTGTAGCCAACCTCCTCCGCGATGACTGCGGTAGTCGCATTGCTGGAGGCTAACCTGTCGGCGGCCAGCGCCAGTCGCCATGCGCTGAGATAGGCCATGGGTGACTGCCCGACGGCGGCACGGAAGCGGGCGGCCATGGTGGCCCTGGAGACGTGGCACCTGAGCGCCAACCCGGCCACGGTCCACGGCGCCGCCGGCTCCTGGTGCAGGAGTTCGAGGGCCTGGGCAACCACGGGTTCGCGGGACGCATGCGTCCACGGTCCCTGCGGTGCGTCCCCCCGTTCCACGCAGGCACGCACAAGGTTCAACAGGAGAAGATCCAACAGCCTGTCCAGCGCGCTTTCCTGTCCAGGCCGTTGTTGCGTGAGTTCGCGTCCCAACATACCCAACAGGCCGCCGTCGAGGTCTTCCTCCGCGAAGACCGCCAGTCTGGGCAGCACTGACGTGACCAACTGGCCCACGGCCGCCGGTGACTGGTACGTGCCGATCAGCAGGACGGTTTCGCCGACGGCACTGTTGCCCCACGTCAACACACCTCGGGAGAATGTGAGCTCCAACTTTTCGCCACTGGGGGTGCGGCATGACTGGTCGGCATCGATAACCACCGTGGGTTCCCTGCCGGGAGCATCAGCAACGATATAGGGCTCCGGCCCGCGTACTGTCGCAGCCCGACCCTGCAGGAGGAGTTGAGGTTCAGCACCGTCCGCAGTGATCCACGCTTCCCCGCGCACCACGACGATCACCGTCAGGGCAGCCTGGTCCTGGACGTCAATGGCGAAAGGTGGATCCATCACCACGCGGAGGGCAAATGCCGCCTGCGCCCGTGGGCCAGTCAGGAACTGCGATAGAGGATCCATGCGGTCAGCTTAGACGTCTGCGTATGAAAAGTGGATCCTTGACTATTCATCGTCCACTCCGGCGAGGGCAGGCTTGAGGCATGACAACTTTGAGCACTTGGCTTCCCGTAGCAGCCGGAACGGGTTCGGCCCTGGTGGGCGGTTTCTACTTCGCCTTCTCCGCACTCGTGATGCCCGCACTCCGGATGCGGCCGGCAAGCGACGCGGTTGCGGCTATGAACGCCATCAACCAGAAGGCGGTAACCCCGCCGTTCATGATCCTGTTCTTCGGCTCGGCCGCCGCCTCCGCTGGCGTGGTGATTGCCGCCGTCGTCGATCCCGGCAGCCAGCCGCCGCTTCGGGTGGCAGGCGCTGCGGCCTGCCTGGCCGGATTCCTCTCCACCATGGCGATCAACGTGCCGCTCAACAACCGCTTGGCCCAAGGCTCCAGCCAGGATTGGAACCAGTTCCTGCGGGGCTGGGTTCCGGCCAACCACCTGCGCGCAGCCCTGTCGACCGCAGGCGCGGCGGCGCTGCTGATCCCGCTGAATCCCTAAACCGCGGGCTTCCGCCACATGACAGCCAGCGCCAGCACCACAGCGCTGAGACCGAGCATCACCAGGACCATGATGCCCCAGTTCGCCTGGTTCACGCCCGGCCCGTACAGCACACCGATCAGCACAGTAGCCGTAATGGCACCGAGGTAGCGGCACGTCTGGAAGATGCCGGCCGCCACTCCCCTTTCCTCGGGCCTTGCAGAAACGTACAGCCCTTGGTTGGACGCGGTGCTCACCACGCCATAGGGAACGCCCATCAACGCGGTGAGCACGAACACCAGCGGCGCCCACAAAGTCATGGTCAGGAAACCGAGCGTTCCCGCGGCAAGGGTCAGGATCAGAACGCCGGTGATCAGCACAGGACGCACGCCGAACCGCTCAATGGACCGCACCGTCAGTGGCGTCACCACCACCGACAACGCCGCAAGGGGCAGCATCAGCAGGCCCACCACACCGGCGTCGTAATGTCCCGCTTCCTGCAGCAACTGCGGAAGGCCAAAGAACGCGAAGTAGTAGACCCCGCTGAACACGACGAACAGCAGGTAGACCAGCAGCAGCGGCCGGTTCCGGCCCAGCAGTCGAAGGTCCAGGAACGGCGGCTGGAAGCGCAGCTCGCGCCAGGCGAAGAGCGCGCCGATCACCGTGGCGGCGCCAAGCAAATACCAGCGGTAGCCGGGCATGACGTTGAGCAGCGCCATCATGGCCAGCATCAGCGAGGTGACGAAGGCGAGGATGCCGGGGATGTCGGAGTCGCGGATCAGTTGGCCAAGCCTGCCGGTCTCGCGCCCGGAATCGATGGGCGCTACCTTGTAGACCACGATCATGGCGAGCAAAGCGATAGGTACGTTGATCGCGAAGAGCGCCTGCCAACCGACCAGGCTCACCAACAGCCCACCCACTACAGGTCCGACGGCAGCGGCCGAAGTGTTCGCCATCTGGATCCGGCCCAACGGCCGCGTGGACGGCAAGTCAGCCAGCCGGCTCAGCTCGGTGACCATCACGACGGCGGACGGGTACGCCGTCGCGGTCCCTACAGCCATGAGCGCGCGGGCCACGCAGACCAGCGCGAAGTTGGGCAGGAACGGAGCGATGGCGCAGGTGACAGCGACCAAAGCCATGCCGAACATGAACAAGCGGCGCGGGCCGAAACGGTCGGCGAGCCGACCCATCAGCGGCTGGCCGGCGGCAGACGCGAGGTAGAACGAGGTGATCACCCAGGTGACGGTGGCGACGTCGAGCTCGAAATGCTCCCTCAGGACCACCAATGCGACGGCGATCATGGACGAGTTCAGCGGATTCAGCGCCGTCCCGAGGCTCAGTGCGGCGATCGCGAGGCCGGGGCGGGGTTTGTTGGCGGTCACCCAACCCAGTCTGCTCCATGGTTGCCTCGGGTCACGAAACGGGGTCACAGGGCGGACTTTTCATGCGAGCGCAAACAGTTAACCTCCCCGCCATTTGAAGTACGGCAGTCTCGTAATTCCGATTCAGATACTGCTGGTTTCGTAATTCCGTCACCCCCAACACATGACGGAAGGCACCACCATGCACGCTCGTGCAGGCATCATCGCAACTTCGTTCATCGGTATTCTGGCCATCGGAGCCCTCGCTGGCTGCTCCGGCGACGCTAACGCCGCTGGAGCCAACAAGAGCACAACCGAGCTCGTCTTCGCCACGCCTCCGGGTACCGACGACCCCGACGAGCAAGCCATCATGGCCGACCTCGCCACCATGGTGGGCGAAGCCTCCGGCCGGACCATCACCAACCTCCAGCCGGCCGACTACCTCGGCGTGGTCGAAGCCGTCCGCAACGGCTCGGTGGACGTCGCCGTCCTCAGCCAGTTCTCAGCAGCCCTCGCGTACAAGACCGACAGCGTGGATCCGCTCCTCGTGTGGCCCGCGAGCACCGAGCCCGCAAGCTTCTGCCTGGCCAAGAAGGACAGCGGCATCCAGTCCCCCGCCGACGTGAAGGGCAAGCAGGTAGCCTTCATCGATCCCGGCTCCACCACCGGCTACTTCATGCCCAAGGCACTCCTGGCCAAGGCCGGACTCACGGACGGCACCGACTACAAGAGCACCTTCGCAGGCTCCCACGACTCCGCCGTCCTGGCCCTCGCCAACGGCAACGTTGACGTGGCCTGCACCGCCCGCCAGCTGTACCCGACGTTCGTCCAGAAGGGCGTTATCAAGGAAGACGAGATCACCGTCATCGCCAAATCGGACCCCATCCCCGTCGGCATCTCCATCGTGGTCCGGAAAGACCTGGACAACGACGCCCGCGAAGCACTCAAGGCCAAACTCCCCGCCCTCATCACCGCCAACGAGAAGGTCTCCAAGACGTTCGGGATCAGCGGCCAACCCACGGCTGACCCGGAATTCAGCACGTACGCTCCGCTGGTTGACGTGGCCGAGTCCATCGGCGTTGATCTCCAGGACCTCCGATGAGCCTTTTGTCACCAACGAAAGGCACGACGGCGGCACTCGCCTCATCGGCGACGCCCACCGTCCGGGCACGCCAGTTGCGCGTCCACTACGGAGATCAGGTTGCCCTGGCCGGGATCGACCTGGACGTGTACCCGGGCGAAGTCGTGGCGCTGCTGGGCCACTCAGGATCCGGCAAATCGACGCTGATGAAGACCCTCACCGGGATCGCCCCCTTCACCGCTGACACGCTGGAGGTAGCCGGCCGCTCAGTAGCCCAGCAGAACCCGACCGGCCTGTGCGAGCTGCGATCCGACGTCGGCTATGTCTTCCAGCACTTCAACCTGGTGCCGCGACTGACCGCCCTCACCAACGTGCTGACCGGCGGACTCCACTCGGCCGGGCCTTTGAACATGCTGGGCACGTTCAGCCGGGCGCAGCGGACCATGGCGCTGGAACTGCTGGACCGGGTCGGCCTGGCGCACAAGGCCAAGCAGCCGTGCAGGAGCCTGAGCGGCGGCGAGCAGCAGCGCGTCGCGATCGCCCGTGCGCTCATGCAGCAGCCGCGCCTCATCCTGGCCGACGAACCCGTCGCGTCCCTGGACCCGCGGCTCGCCGGCAACATCCTTGGCCTGCTCCGCGACATCGCCCGCGAGGAACAGATCCCCGTCATCGTGAGCCTGCACGTGGTGAGTCTCGCGCGCCGCTATGCCGACCGCGTCCTTGGCCTGCACTCCGGTGAGCTCGTGTTCGCCGGCCCCGCCACCACCATCACGGAAAAGGAGGTGCACCAGATTTATGGAACAGACACTGAGCTCCTCGAAAACTGAAGCCCCCGCAGAGGCGGCAAAGACCATCAACACCAGCCTCGCCGAAGCCGACCGGCTCCGGCTTTCGCGTCCCTTCGGCCTCCCCACACCACGTGGCGCTGCGCTCTGGGTGATCGTCGCCGTCGTTCTGGTCTGGGCAGGAATGGGCGCCGGGTTCAACCCGGAGAAGCTGCTGGACGGCATCCCCAACATGGGCAACTTCCTGGGCCGCCTCTTCCCGCCGACGTTCGACAAATTCGGCATTATCATCAAACTGCTCGTCGAGACCCTGCAGATGGCGTTGGTGGGCACGGTCCTCGGCGCGCTGGCGTCGCTGCTGCTGAGCTTCGGCGCGGCCAGCAACATTGCCCCGCGCTGGGTCTACACCTCCTGCCGGGCTGTGCTGAACGTGCTGCGCTCCGTCCCTGAACTCATCTTCGCGCTGATGTTCGTTTCCGCCGTGGGGTTGGGTCCGTTCGCCGGTATCCTCGCGATCGTGCTGGGCTCAGTGGGATCCATTGGCAAGGTCTACGCCGAAGCCATGGAATCCGTGCAGCCCGGACCGGTGGAAGCCCTCACCGCTGTGGGCGCCAACAAGCGCCAAATCATCAGCTATGCAGTCCTCCCCCAAGCGGCGCCGCTGCTGGTCAGCTACACACTGTTGCTCTTCGAAGGCAACGTCCGCGGCGCCACCATCCTGGGCCTGGTGGGCGCGGGTGGCATCGGCTTGGAGCTTACTACCGCAATGCGCATGTACGATTACGGACACCTTTGCGCCATCATCATCAGCATCGTCGTGCTGGTCACCATCATCGACCGGGTCAGCGCCTTCATCCGCGCCAAGCTCAGCTAGGAACTCTCTTTTGGAAACTCTGGATCTCTCCCCCGTCAACCTGCGCGACCTCGGCGGCCTGCCCGTTTCCGGCGGCACTACCCGTCCCGGCGTGCTGCTCCGCAGCGATGATGTCTCGGTGATGCCGGCGGCTTTTGCCCAGCAAATGATCGACGACGGCGTCACGTCAGTCATCGACCTCCGCTCACCTGAGGAGGCACTCTTCACCGGGCGGGGACCGTTGACCGTTCCCGGCGTGAGCTACCACCACCTCGCATTGACGGCTTCGGTTTCATCGCCGGAAGACATCAGCCACGAGATGATGACCGCTGCCACTACTCCTGCACATGTGGGCGCGTGGTACGCCAACCTTCTCGAAACCCAGGCCCGGCAACTCGCCCTTGGCGTCACGCTGGTAGCAATGGCCGACGGCGCAACCGTCTTCCATTGCGCGGCCGGCAAGGATCGTACGGGAGTGTTCGCCGCCGTCGTGCTGTCAGCCTTGGGCGCTACCCCGGAAACCATCTCCGCCGATTACGCAGTGACGGCCACCCGCCTGCCGCAACTGTTCCCGCGGCTCCGTGCGATCATGGGCGGGCTCATGCCGGACCGTGTCCTGGATGAGGAAGCCATCAAGGGCATGGGCGCCATGATGGGTGCCCACGCGGAGTCGATGGAGGCCATGCAGGCTCTGCTGATTGAGCGGCACGGAAGTGTGCTGGAACCTGTCCGGCGTGCAGGGCTTTCCGATGCCACCATCGCGCAGCTCCGTGAGCGCTTGGTGGTTGAGGATGCCTGACACCGGGGCCGCCACGGCAGTTGCCGACCGCCGGCCGGGCAGGCCGCGCGACACCGCACTGGAATCCACCGTCCTCTCCTCCACAGTGGAACTGTTGCTGGAGCGGGATACACGTGACGTGACGGTCTCGGCGATTACCGAGCGCTCAGGCGTGAGCCGGGCTGCACTGTACCGGCGATGGAGCAGCCGCGAGGAACTCCTTGCGGCAGCATTGGACAGTGTTCGGTCCACCATCGGATTCAAGCGCAGGGACACCACACTGGAGACGATCCTCGCCTCATACGAGGAAGCGGCGATCGACGTGGACGGCCGAGTGGGTGCACTGGTGAAGAAGCGCGTGGCCATGGGCCTGGAGAACGATGAACTCCGAGCACTGTCCTGGAACCGGCATGTCTCACGGCGCCGCGAACCCATCGCCGCGGAGATTCGCCGCGGAATTTCCGCCGGCGAGCTGGCACCGGATGTGGATGTTGAGGCGATGATCGACCTCATCAACGGGTTGTACTACTACCAGTTCGTGGTGCGCCCGCCGGGGTCCGATCCCGTGTCCATCGCTGAAACGAAGGAACGCGTGCGGAACGCAGTGAAACTGGTGTGGGACGGTGCCCTGCGGCGGTAGACGCCCTACTCCTCGAAGTGCGTCGTGACCTTCCCCGAAGAAACAGCCGCGATGATCGACTTCGCCAGGTGCCGCAGCTTGATGTTGCGGTTGCTGGAGGCCGTGCGAAGGATGGTGAAGGCCTCTTCCTGGGTGCATTTGTTCTGCGCCATGATCGCTCCGACCGCGAGGTCGATCACGGTGCGGGACTGCATGGCTGCTGCGAGGTCGTTCCGGGCATCGCTGAGCTGGGCGATCTTCAGGGCAAGACGCAGGGATTTGGAGGCATGCGATGCAAAGACCTCGGCGTGTTCCACATCCGACTCACTGAACGCGTTGGTCAGCTCCGAGTAGAGGTTCAGGGCTGCACGGGTGTCGCCCTCCACAAGGAGCGGGACGCTGAGGATGGACCGCAGCCCTTGGTGCGACGCAGCTTCGACATAGTCCGGCCAGCGATGCTCTCGCAGCAGATCCGGCACCAGGACGGCGGTCAGCTTGTCCATGGCCGTCAGGCACGGACCCTCAAAGTCGTTTTGAAGTTCGTCCATCACGCGGGCACGGTCATCACTGCTGGCCGCAGTAGCGGACTTCTTACGGCGAAGAACGGTGATACCGCAGAAGACGGTGGCGTCAGGATGCGAGAGGCTCTCGGCTGAGAAAGCCGCTAGATCGCTGAGAAATGCCTCAACGTCTTCGCTGCCCAGGACCAGATCCAAAAAGTAGCCATTCTGGAGAGCTTCCTGCTCAGGGCGGGGGTTGACCATGCACGTTCCTACTGACTGAAATGCGTCCCCAGCAGACAGCAAAGGAGCGAAAAGGGCCGCCCTCTGCAAAACGGTCTGGCAATACCTTATCGCCCAACGATCAACGGTACAAAGTGCGGCACGCAAGGTCTTGACCTGCAGCTACATTGACCGGCGCGCGGTGATTCGTCGGACCGGGCACCGCCTGCTCCTTGGCGCCCCGGGCGCGCCGGGGGGCCACTAGCCCTGGACGGGCTCCGTGGAAAAGCGCGCCGCCCGTGCATCCACCTCGTTTCCTTGCCGACGGATCAGGATGTCGTAGAGTTCGGGCCGGCGCCCACGAATCCATCTGCGCCCGGTTGACAGGGGCATGAGGCCAAGGTCCAAATCGGCGGTCACCACAGCCTCATCGGCTACCCAGGTCTCGGCCACAATCGATCCGTAGGGATCCACGATCATGGAATTCCCTGTCCGGATTTCATCGTCGTCGCGGCCCACGCCGTTGCTGAAGAGAACGAAAATCCCGTTGTCGTGGGCCCGGGCGGGCAGCCACCGCATAAGCCACCCGCGTCCGCTGGGGCCACGGAAGGCAGCCTCGATCGCCGCGGGATCCGTTTCACGGTTGTCCCACAGTTCGGCAGGGACCGGCTTCATGCCACGAGGGCTGACGGAGTTTGTGCCGCCCGTCTGGTGCGGAGCAATGAGTACCGTTGCCCCGAGCAGCGCCGTGGCGCGAACGTTCTCCACCAGGTTGTTATCCCAGCAGATCAGGATTCCCACCTTGATTCCCCAGGGCGTATCGAACACTGTGAACTCCGATCCGCTCCTGATGGAATCATGCTCGAACGCATGCAGTTTCCGATGGGTGCGAACGGTGCCGTCCGGAAGGCAAAGGGAGTAGGAGTTGTAGAGCTGCCCTTCGCCATCGACCTCCAAATATCCGATACCGATTCCCAGGTCCAGCTCTTCGGCCAGTTCCCTGACAGCGCGGACCTGTACCCCATCCTCGGACTGCGCCAGTTGGCGCAAACGGTGAGGGGTCTGCTTGCGGAGGTGCCAATAGCCGATGAGGCACATTTCCGGGAACACGACAATCCGGGCACCGTCCTCTGCGGCCTTGGTTGCCAGGCGGCGGATGGTCTTCAGGTTGAGGTCCGGGCGATCGGGGACCGCTTCGAACTGAACAACTGAAGCGCGAAGGGTGGGGGTGGCGGGCATTGGTTTCTCCTTGGGTTTGGACACCTCCCATGCTGGTCGTCGCCAAACATTCCGTCCAATGAAATCTTGCGCCCATTTGATTCCTATTCGGAATGGAACTACGGTCCATAAATGGAAATACGGCTATTGCGATCCTTTGTTGCCGTCGCGGAGACCGGGAATTTTGGGCTGGCAGCGAAGTCGCTCTCCACCACCCAATCCAATCTGACCAAGCAGATCCAGTTCCTGGAGCGGCAAGCCGGGAGCCTGTTGTTCACCCGGGGACGACACGGGGCAACGCTGACCAATGCCGGGGAAGTACTGCTTGCCGATGCGATTGACCTGGTGCGCAGGGCGGATGCGCTCGCCCAGCGAATGGAACGTGTGGCAGGTGGAGCAGAAGGTGTGCTGAACGTCGGATTCGGCATGTCGGCGATCGACGTTGCCCCGCGCGCCGTGGCCGATTTCCGGACTAAACACCCCACGATCGATATCGGACTGGAAGACATGTCATCGTCGGCGCAGTTCGATGCACTCCGCAGCGGGGCCCTCGGTATCGGCTTCGTTCGCCTGCCGGCCCCACCAGATATTGCCACCCGGATGATTCGCCGCGATCGCCTGGCCCTTGCGATTCCCAGCGCAGACCCGGTTCCCCCATCCACGCGTGAATCACTCCGGGAGTACCTCGACGGCCGCTCCGTCATTCGTCTGGATCCGGAACGCGGCCCCGGCCTGGCGGCTCAAACCGGCATGCTGTTCACGGACCTTGGCGCACATCCACATGTCCTGTACCAAACGTCGGACCTGCTCACAGTGTTGGCGCTCGTCGCCGCCGGAGCCGGCCCCGCCATAGTTCCGGAGAGCACCTCCGCCATCATTCCTGAAGGCGTACAGCTGGTGCCACTCCACCTCGAGTCCTCGATGTGGAGCATCGGAACCGCTTGGCTGGTCGGAACCAAGGACCCTCTAGTGCCCCTGTTCCTGCAATCCGTCGAGTTCCTGCAATCCGTGGAGGCTCACGGCCCCTAAGAAGCCGGCGCCGCCGTCGAGCCCCTCACCACCAGCTCAGTTCCCAGCTCGATGCGCTGCGGCAATTCCTCATCACCTTCGAGGTGCCGGAGCAGCGCGCGCATGGCGGTTTCTGCCATCTGAACCACGGGCTGGCGGATGGTGGTCAGGCCTGGCTCGATCCATTCCGCGGCGGGGATATCGTCGAAGCCGATGATGGAGAGGTCCTCGGGGATCCGCAGCCCGGCCGAGCGAGCTGCACGATAGGCCCCGAGGGCCTGCGCGTCGTTGCCGGTGAAGATCGCCGTGGGCCGCTCCGGGAGTGCCAGCAGGGCCTCGGTACCCCGGGCCCCGGATTCGGTGGAGAAATCGCCCGGCACCATCAACGAAGGATCGACATCAAGCCCGGCACGGCGCAGCGCCGCCACATACCCATCCTCACGGGCACCGCTGCACTGAAGATCCTCACGCCCACCGATCATGCCGATCCGGGTGTGACCAAGCTTCAACAAGTGCTCGGTGGCCGAGAACGCCCCGTCCCAATTGGCGGCCCCCACAGTCATGAGGTCCGGCCCGGGCTGCCCGACAGGATCGATGAGGATCACGGGAATGCCCAGGGACTTGATGCGCTGGATCTGCTTGGAGTCCAGTTCATAGACGGCGAGCAAGACGCCGTCGGACTTTCGCTCCGCAAGGTTGGCCAGCCATGGTCGAATGCGCGAGCCATCCAGCGACAGGCTGCTGACCACCGTGCCGTAACCGGCTTCCTGGGCCACGCGCTCCACGCCTTCGATGATTTCGCACGCCCATTCCGAGCCCATGCCAGGGAACACCAGGTCAATGAGCCCGGCTTTCTTGCTGCGCTTGGCCGGCCGGCGGGCGTAGTCGCGCTTGGCGATGATCTCTTCCACCTTCGCCCGAGTGGCTGCGGCGACGTGGGCATGGCCGTTGAGGACCTTGGAAACCGTAGGCACGGACACTCCGGCCTCGCGCGCGATCTCGCTGATCGTAGCCCGCCCCGAGTCCTGCTTGGTCACCATAGGTCCCCACCTCTCAAGCCGGGAATCACGTCCCGACGATTGCAGTTTCGGAAAGTTCCCACGCCTGGATCCGGCCACACATGCCATAGATCCTGCGGGTTTTCCGTTCGCCCATCGTAGTCCTCGCACCTTGCAAGTAGAAACTTTCCATTGATTCGAGAGACTCGAACTGCTGCCCCGTCAAACCCGCCTGGCGTTGCGCGCCCCCGGCCAAATACCCCCGCCAGGCGCCGGTCTTGCCGCTCACCAACTGGGCTGCCGACGCGTGAAAATCGGCGAGCGCCGCGACGCCTGACTCGAGTACAGCCGCTTTCAGCTCTAGGTACCCCGCCAACGCCAGGTCCCGACGACGGCGCGCGGCCGCCCCCGCAGCCGCGCCACCGCCGGCGGCGTCCCGGGAAGGAAGGGAAGCGGCACGTGAGTAGGCCTCGACGTCCACCAGGTGCTCGGGCGGGAAGGTCATCACGGCGTCGCCATTCTCTGGCAGCCCGGCATTCTGCATGACCACCAGGACCCTGAGGTCACCGCTGTCATTGACGGCGCGGTGCACTGTGCCCGGCGTAAACCACACCACCGTCCCGGGTGCCAGCGGAGTGGACGTGAAACCGCGCGAGTCGAGGGTCTCCAGGCGGCCGGTCCCCTGCTGCACCACGTACGCCTCGGTGGACGCCGTGTGCAGATGCGGAGAGCCGCCGGCCGCACCGTCCATCCCGGGCCAGTCGTAAATGCTGACCTCAGAAACCGCTGTGGCGCCCGGGAACGAGTTGCACACGGTTAGACCCAACCGTCCAGTGCGGCTGCGGCAGCGTCGGCAAGGGCGGCAGCTTGGTGGTCGGCGAGGGAACCGTCGGCAATCACGACGGCGTACCGGTACGTGAGCGGTTTGCCCTCCTTCAGCGGGACTACTTCACTGAAGAACGGCGCTGAGCCGAGGCAGGCAAACATGGAAGAGCGGGCGAACCATTGGTTGGAAGCGCCCGGGTTGGCTTGGTCTTCGACGAACATGATGCTGGACTTCCGGCAGGTGGCGTCGTGCTGCCCGGTGAAGGCGATCCACTGTGAGCGGGTGCCCATGAACTCATCAGCCCCGGCCCCGGATTCGGAGCGGAATTCGCCGCCAGTGAAGGAGCGCGGCCCGCGCCAGAACAGTCCGCCATATCCTGCGTTGTCGCGGCCTTCCGTGGTGGGGCTGCCGATGCCGATCTCAGCGCCGGAGACGTTGTCCATGGTGGTTTCGAACAGGAGCGCCCACGCGTTGTCGGCTGGGAGGATCTGGATGCTGAAGCGACGCCTCTCCTTGATCAGGGGTGCGCCCTCCTGCCCGCCCTGGGCCGGCTGTCCAGTCCAGAGCAGGGATTCCGTGGCAGTGATTCCTGCCCCGGACTCCTCAATGCTCGTGAAGGCCTGGTGGTTCATGGCCCCGTTGTTGTCCAGGTTCGCGTAGCCGGTCTCCCGGGTGTACGTGGCTCCGCCCCAGAAATTGTGGTCGCCCACATTCGGCAACGCCCACGAAAGGCCCTTGTGCCACACATGGTCCCAAGGCCTTGAAATGGTGACCTCGTCCCCTTCCAAGGTGGTCAGTGGATGGAAGAAGGGACGCGGGCTTTCGTACTGCTCGTCCGTGGCGTGGTACGTGTACGTGGCGATTGCCTGGGCCCCGACCCTAAAGGTCAGGGAGCGACCGTCGTCGGTGTAGCTGAGGGTATCGGTCAGTGAGGTCTGCGTTGAGGTGGCCATAAGGGTTCTCCGGTTGGGTTCGGGTTTACAGGCGGACTGTGGAGGCGAGGACGCGGGTGCCGCGCCCTTCGCCGTCCATTCCCTCGTAGAAGGCATGGCCGGGGACGATTTCTCCGCGGCGCACGGGGTGGCCGGTAAAGGCCGATGCGTAAATCGCGGCAGCGAACTCCAGGGTTTGGCGCGCTGAGTCCGCGCCGGCTGGGAGGGGCAGTCCGGCGTCGAGCGCGTCATACATGGCGAGGAATTGCGCTGAGTGGCCGCTTCCGCGCTCCAATGGTTGCCCGGTCCAGGCCTCCGACACGGCGTCCTCGTGTCCGGGTGCCGCCGTAATGGTCCAATCCTTGGTGCCGTAGCCGTAGAGGTGGCTGAGTTCAATGGTGGCGAACTCGCAGTCGACGCGGATGTCAGAGGTCTCCCGCGGCGAGAGCAGGGAGTTGATCACCGTGGCGGCGGCGCCATTCTCGAAGCGGACCAGCGCCGCCGAGAAGTCCTCGGTGGACGTGGCGCGGGCCTGCCTGGAAGCGATCGCGTTGACCTCTTCCCACGGACCGAGCAGGTGGAGCAGGAGATCGAACTGGTGGATGCCGTGGCCCATGGTGGGCCCACCGCCCTCAGCTTTCCAGGTGCCCCGCCACGGCAGGTCGAAGTACTCATCGGGCCGGTACCAGAGGGTGTCGCAGCGGGCCACGAGCGGGCGGCCGAAATCGCTGCCGCCAATCAGTGTGCGGGCCGCGGTTGAGGCGTCGCCGAAGCGGTGCTGGAAGACGCACGAGAACTGGGCGCCACCCTTGGCTTGTGCATCGTTGAGCCGGTCAAAGTCGGCAAGGCTCAGGGCCGGAGGCTTCTCGGAAAGGACATGCGCGCCGGCCTCGAGGCACTCAATCGCCTGGTCAATGTGCATCATCGGCGGGGTGCAGAGATGCACGATGTCCGGTTTTGCCTCTGCCAGCAACTCGGTGAGGCTCTGGTAGCGGCCGACTATGCCGTATTCATCGCCAAAGGCCTGGAGGCGTGCGTCGTCGACGTCGCACGCGGCCACGAGCTCGGCCCGGTTGTCGGTGCGGGCCAGGTTGGATGCGTGAACTGCTGCGATGCCGCCCGTGCCCACGATGGCCACTCGGTACGTCTGCATGTTTCTCCGTAGGATTCAGGATGGAAATATTCGGAAAGTTTCGGAACTTTGCTGGTCTCTGGGTGCTGCTTCACCACTGCTTGACATCAACGCTAGGGAGATTCTGCTCGTAAATCAACACTTTCTGTATCTAGAAACTAAATGGAAATTTCTGATAGTTTCTAGAAATTGCCCCTGCAACCCTAGGAGACCCCGTGAGCACCGGCGCCGCCGATCAGCAAGCACTTGCCCGCGTTCCCGCGTCGGACGTCGTTGAGCACCTCATCCGTGAAATGACCCTCGAGGAAAAGCTCGCCCAGCTTGTGGGAGTGTGGGTCAACGCTTCCACCGACGGCGATTCCGTTGCCCCACTGCAGAACCAGATGGCCGGCGATACGCGCTCCTGGGAGGAGATCATCGCCGATGGACTGGGCCAGATCACGCGCATGTACGGCACCGTTCCGGTGGAACCCGCCGAAGGCGCGCGCCGGCTGGCGGCCGCACAGGAGCAGATCATGGCCGTGTCCCGTTTCGGGATTCCGGCGCAGGTTCACGAGGAATGCCTGGCGGGTCTGGCCGCTTGGAAAGCGACCGCCTTCCCGGTGCCCCTGGCGTGGGGCGCCACGTTCAACCTTGGTTTGGTGCAGGTAATGGCGGCCCGGATTGGCACGAGCATGCGGGCCCTGGGCGTGCATCAAGGTTTGGCCCCGGTGCTGGATGTGGTGCGGGATCTCCGTTGGGGCCGCGTGGAGGAAACCATCGGCGAGGACCCGTATCTGGTAGGAACCGTGGCCACCGCCTACGTCCAAGGGCTGGAATCCACCGGCATCGTCGCCACCCTCAAACACTTCGTGGGCTACTCAGCCTCCCAGGCTGGCCGCAACCATGCGCCCGTCTCCATGGGCCCCCGCGAAATGGCCGACGTCATGGTGCCGCCGTTTGAAATGGCGATCCGCCACGGCGGCGCGCGTTCCGTGATGCACGCCTATACCGACGTCGACGGCGTACCGGCCGCCGCGAACCGCGCCCTGTTGACCGGGCTGCTTCGTGAGGAATGGGGCTTCGCCGGGACAGTGGTGGCAGACTACTTCGGCGTCGCATTCCTGGACCTCACGCACGGCGTGGCCGCAGATTCCGGCGACGCCGCGGTGCTGGCCCTGAGTGCCGGCGTCGACGTTGAACTCCCTACGGTGAACTGCTTCGGCGAGCCGCTGCTGCGTCGCATCCGGGAAGGCGCGCTGGACGAATCTGTTGTGGATGGAGCCCTGCGCCGGGTTTTGACGCAGAAGGCCGAACTGGGGCTGTTATCGCCCGACTTCCCGGCGGCTCCTCCGGTGCTCTCCAGCGTCACCGAGTCCGATCCACTTGAGCTGGATCCCCCGGCAAACCGGGTGTTGGCCCGCGAATTGGCGACGCAATCGTTGGTGTTGCTGAGCAACCGGGAGTTCAAGGGGTCTCCGGCGCTGCCACTTGATCCGGCTGCTTCGCTGGGTGTTGTTGGACCGCTGGCCGCGGACCCCTTCGCGATGCTGGGCTGCTACTCCTTCGATGCTCACGTGGGGGCTTCCCATCCAGAGGTTCCCATGGGTATTTCCGTCCCCTCCGTGGCAGCTGTTGCCGCTGGACGGTTTGGCACCGTGACCACGTCCGTCACCGGCAACTGCGAGTCAGCCACGGAAGAGCAGATCGCCGAAGCCTGCCGGGTGGCATCCTCAGTGGACACGTGCGTGGTGGTGGTTGGCGACAATGCCGGGCTGTTCGGCCGGGGTACCTCCGGCGAAGGAAACGACGCCGCCGATCTCCGGCTTCCCGGCGACCAACATCGGATGCTGGATCGCGTTCTCTCTGCGTGTGAGGCCTCCGGGACTCGAGCCGTGGTGGTGGTCCTGAGTGGTCGCCCATATGCCCTGGGTGACTTTGTTGACCGCGCCGATGCGATCGTTCAGGGCTTCTTCCCGGGCGAGGAAGGCGGTGCCGCTCTCTGGGATGTTCTGACCGGCGTCGCCAATCCGTCCGGAAAGCTGCCGGTCTCAGTGCCCCGCTCCCCCGGCGGCCAGCCAGGCACCTACCTGCACTCCAAGCTCGCCGGCCCCAGCGGGGTCAGCGCGCTGGATCCTTCGCCGCTGTTCGGCTTCGGGCACGGCTTGTCCTATACGACGTTTGAACTCTCCGATCACCAATGCAGCGCCCCCACGATGTCGACGTCGGATTCGGTCACCGTCAGCTGCACGGTCACCAATACGGGTTCCCGTGGTGGTGCCGAGGTTGTGCAGCTTTACTTGGAGGATCCGGTGGGCGAAGTGGTTCGTCCGGTCCGCGAGCTGATCGGTTACGCCCGCGTCGAGCTGGAGGCCGGCGCGTCCGCCGTCGTCGATTTTGTGGTGCATGCGGACCGTACGTCTTTCACCGGACTGGACCTCCACCGTGTGGTGACTCCCGGGCTGGTGAAGCTGCATGTTTCGACGTCCAGCACGGCCGATGTTGCTTCCCACGAGGTCATCCTGCACGGGCCGCGGCGTGTGGTGGGGTTCGAGCGGGAGATGCTGACGCCGGTGGAGGTGCGGCGGGGATAGCGTTCCTGCTGCGGGTAGGCTTCGGAAATGCTTCCCCACCCCACGGACCGGTTGCGTTGCCGCGAGATGACCCTTGCTGATCTCGACGTGATGAGCTCGATGCCTGGTGATGACGTACTACCCTGCACCAAAAACCCGTGACGAAGCAGCAGCCTGGATCGAGTGGAACCGGGACAACTACGCCCGCCACGGGTACGGGTTGTGGATTGTCGAACAACCTTGGTGCGGACGGTGATGGGTGTGGAGTTGACCTAGATGCTGTACCTTCACCACCCACTTTGGATCCCGAAAGCTCAGAATGCACCCGATTTAGGTTGCAAATTGCTCCGCGTGGCTCCAAAGAAGGTCAGGAAGGTACAGCACCTGGCGTCAAGCGAACCGCACGTCCGTGTCCGGGTCCTTGCGGGCGTCCAACATACTCACAATCTTGCTCTCAAGTGCGGCTACCGTTGCCTCCGGCAGCACGATCAGGCCATCGAGTTCCTTGCGGGCCCGCTTGTACGCCGTCTGCCGTTCGGCGGGGGTGGCGGCAGTGTCCTCCGCGATGCGCAAGAGCTTCCTCGCTGTGGCCAGTCGTTGGCGTTCGGGGCCGCTGAAGTTGCCGTCCTTGATGCGCCTGGCTTCGCGTTCGGCCACATCGAAAGCGAGTTCGTAACTATGGACGGCCGCCCGATACTCAGCCAGCCGGGCCGGCGACGAAATCTCTTCCGGTGTTCCGGGCCGCAAGCCGTCGGCTTCTTTCTTGGCGCGCAGGAACGCAACCGTCAGTGGTTCACGGACGTCGGTCATGAGGGGGAAATCGATGAGGTTACCGACGTCGAGCTCGTAATCGAGCCACCTGTGGTTCACAGAATCGTGCGCGGCAATCAGCGAGACTACCTCGGCCTGGTTGGCTTCCTCGTGCACCGCCAACTGGTTCTTCAACTTCAGCAACTCCACCTTGCGGCGGTGCCGTTCCTCGCTGGCCTTGGACCATGACCTTGCCCAGCCACCAGCCATCCCGCCGATAGGGAAAATGAGCCACCAGTAACTGCCAAGGAAGTCGAAGAGGGGTTCCACTGCTCCATCCTCCCACCGGCTTGGACCGGGGCTCAACAGGACCGGCCAAGTTGGCTACTTCGTGATGTTGAGTGGCTCCGCCCGCGGCTGCTGCCCCGACCCGACCGGGCGAGTGCCGCCGTCGTCCGCTCCCGATAGGCTTCCCCTATGGACCAGCGACTGCATTTCCTCACGTTCGCCACCAAGGATCTCGACGCCGCGCGCGCCTTCTATAAGGACGGGCTCGGTTGGGATCCGGCCATGGACGTTCCGGGCGAGATCCTCTTCTTCCAAATAGCGCCAGGGCTGATGCTCGGCCTGTTCGACGCCGAAAAGTTCGACCAGGACCTCGGCGCCGCTGCACCGACGGCGGGAGTCAGCGGCGTGACGCTGTCGCACAACGTCGGCAGCCCTGCGGAAGTCGCCAGCACCATCGATGCCTTGGTGGCGGCTGGCGCAACGGTGGTGAAGCCTGCGCAGGCGGGCGCGTTTGGCGGCATCTTCCACGGCCACGTCAAGGATCCGAACGGCATCGTCTGGGAGATCGCCCACAACCCCGGCTGGGGAATCAACGACGACGGCACGGTGGTTTTCGGATGAGTGCACTGCCCCAGACGTTCGCCGATGACGTCATCAACCAGGACGCCCGGACCCAGTTCGATACGTTTCTGGACGAGCATCGCAGGGCCCTCAACGCATGCCTCGATGGACTCACTGAAGAACAAGCACGACGGCGGTTGGTCGCCTCGCGTACAACGCTTCTGGGCTTGGTGAAGCATGCGACCTTCGTGGAGAAGGTGTGGTTCGACGAAGCCATCACGCGAAGGTCCAGAGCGGATATTGGCATCCCGGCGTCGCCTGATGAGTCGTTCATCCTGGACGACGACGACACCATTGCCAGCATTCAAGCGGCTCACTTGGAAGCGTGCGAGGCGTCCCGGCGCGCGGCCGCTGCGCTTGCCCTCGACGATCTGCTGCTGGGAAACCGCCGCGGCCCACTCCCCCTCCGCTGGGTCTACCTCCACATGCTGCGGGAGCTCGCGCAGCACTGCGGGCACGCAGATATTTTGCGGGAGCAGATCACCGGGTAGTCGAGGCCTCATAATGTCGGACCCCCCTGACATCATGTTTTTATGGAAGATCAAGGGCAGTTATCAGCACTCAGGGCGGAATCGTCCCCTGCGGTGGCTGCCCTGATCGCTGTCCGGTCACGACGCTTCTTGAGCAGGCCGGAATTGCATAAGGCCGGGTTCAAGGATTCGACGGCGACCGTCACCTGGATCGGCCACCTGCAAGGCGCGGGGCTGCTCAACGGCAGAACCAAGTCCGCCCGGGCTGCATCGCTAACGAGCCCCGCCCCGGCCGACGTTTCGGCCCAAAACACAGGATCGATCCCTAAACCTCAGCGGAATCCCCGGACCAGCCTTGGCTCCACGTCGGCTCAACCAGTCCAACGTCTCGACACTCAGCGTCCTGATCCCAAGGCGTCTGCCGGGCGGGACCTGATGGCGCTTCTTATCGACAGCGCTGCACTTCTGGACTCCGCACGCTTGTCCGCCTCGGATGAGGCTTCCCTGTTGGGGTTTGTTGAGGCTGCTGATTTTGCCGGCCGGGTGGAGGAGATCTCCCGGTGTGTGGAGTACTTGCAGGTCGTCGCAGCCCAGGCAGTGGAACGGTCCCGGGCGGAAGCACAGCAAACGAAGCCGGGGTCCTCAGCAGCAGCGCCGGAATGGCGGACGGGCTGGAGTGACCAAGCCACGGGCACAACGGTTCCGGGGGCAACAGTTCCGGGGGCGGCCAGTGTCTTGGATGACGGGTACCGGAACGCGGCAGAGTTCCTGCGGGCCCGGTTGCGGATCGGCGTCGGCGAAGCCCGGCGACGGCTTGCCCTCGCCCCCGAGGTCCTCCCCCAAAAGAGCATGACCGGGCAGGAAATCCCGGCCCGCCGCGAAATCCTCGCCGAGGCCCTCGGATCGGCTTTGGTGCCGTCCCGGTCCGCGACCATCATCAGCACCGCCCTGGACAAAGTCCGGAACCTCACCGACCAGGACACCATCACCCGGATGGAACACGCCCTGACCACCACCGCCACCGAAACCGACCCGGACTTCGTCACCACAATGGCCAAACGCTGGGCCGACAGGATCGACCACGACGGCCCCGAACCCTCCGAAGAAATCCTCCACCAACTCCAAGGCGCGTTCCTCCGCCGCCGACGCCGCCACGGACTCCACC
>NZ_JAJOHP010000053.1:0-36253 GCF_021109375.1 Arthrobacter sp. AK01 | reverse complement strand
CCCCCCCCCCCCCCCCCCCCCCCCCCCCCGGCGCGCCGCGGCGCCGCGCGGGGGGCGGCCGGGGCGCGCCCCCCCCCCCCCCCCCCCCCGCGCCCCCCCCCCCCCCCCCCCCCCCCGGGGGTGGTCGAGGCTCTTCTACTCGGCAGCCTTACCGAAGTAGTCGGCGCCACCAACGTATTCGGTGTGTCCGGATTCGACGTCTGCGGTGGCCATCTTGGCTACCTCAGCCGCAAATTCCTCCACTGAGTACAGCTTGCCCGCTTCGGCGCGGCGGGCTTCGATGGCTCCCGGGTTGGAGCGGTCCAGCAGGGTCGCCGTAACGGTGCCCTCGATCATGTCACCGGAAACAATCACCAGCGAGATGCCCTTGTCCGCAAGATTGGGAAGGAGGGCACGCAGTGCATCCTCGCCGGCGCGCTTGCTCTTGGCCACGGGCTCGTATTCGGGCATCGTGGGGACGGTCTCAACGAAGTGTGCCTGGTGGCTGGTGACGAAGACGACACGCGATCCTTCGGGCATGAGCGGAACAGCTGCATTGAGCATGTTGACCTGCGCGTCGCGGTTCAGCTTGAGTGCGTAACCTTCCTCCATGCCGGATTCCATACCGCCGGAGGCGTTGAGCACCAGGATATCGAGGGAACCGAACTCCTCCATGGCCGTGCTGGCGAGGGCATGGACACCTTCATCTGTGGTCAGGTCTGCGCCCACCGCAGCTGCGCGACCCCCAGCTGCCTTGATGTCCGCCACAACCTTGTTGGCGCGGGGCGCCTTCTGCCGGTAGTTCACAACGACGGCGGCGCCCTCGCCGGCGAGGATCTTGGCAACTTCGGCGCCAATTCCGCGCGATGATCCCGTGACGATGGCGGTCTTGTTATCCAGCGTTCCCATTCATGCTCCTTTTGTTCACTTCATCCAAATTCCGTGGCCTCGACTTCCATCATGCCAGCGGCAACGATGAATTCAGTTGTTGGCCTCGGACAAAAACGGGGGTGCAGCCTAGTGGGCTAGTGCCCCATGCCCAGGCCGCCATCAACCGGGATGACGGCGCCGGAGATGTAGGCGGCTTCGTCACTGGCCACCCAGCGAACTACGTCTGCTACTTCGGAGGCCTCTGCGAAGCGTCCTGCAGGTACGTTGGCCAGGTACGACTTCTGGGTTTCCTCCGGCAGTTCAGCAGTCATGTCAGTGTTGATGAAGCCCGGCGCTACTACGTTGGCTGTAATCCCCCGGCTGCCGAGTTCCCGGGTCAGCGACCTCGCAATGCCTACCATTCCGGCTTTGGAGGCGGAGTAGTTGATCTGGCCAGGCGCGCCGTAGAGGCCGGAGACGGACGAGATCAAAACCACACGTCCCTTGCGAAGGCGGATCATGCCCTTGGACGCGCGCTTGATGACGCGGAACGCCCCGGTGAGGTTCGTATCCAGGACAGAGGTGAAGTCGTCTTCGCTCATGCGCAGCAGAAGTGTGTCCTTGGTAATACCTGCATTGGCCACCAGTACTTCAACGGGGCCGTGTGCTTCTTCGACAATCTTGAAGGCAGCGTCCACGGATGCTTCGTCCGTGACATCGGCCCTGACGCCCAGGATGCCTTCAGGGAGGTCTGTTTCACTGCGGTAGGTGACGGCGACCTTGTCTCCGTTGGCAAGGAACGATTCGGCAATGGCGAGGCCGATGCCGCGGTTGCCTCCGGTGATGAGGACGCTGCGGCCGGTGGATACTGCTTCAGACATACTTTCGCTCCGAAATTCTGCGGCACACGCTTGCCGCTTTGAAGAGGGATTTTCCTGTCTCGATCTTATCCGCCGCCCGCTGGAACCCGTGGGTAGCCATCACGTTGCGCGGTTTGGGTCGCTACGGCCTTGGTGAGAGAATTGATAAAGGCCTTTGGAGCGTGATGATTCAGTTGTGACACGAGAAAACAGTCCCCTGCAGCAAGTGCCCGGGGAGCCGGATGCTGTTTCCGGCGACCCCGAAGTCCACAGCATCACGGATGCGGCTGCTGCGCACTCTGAAGACATGCGTGAGCGCATGATCAAGTATGCGGTGGCCATGGGCATCCGCATGGTCTGCATAGTCCTCATTTTCGTGGTGGATGGCTGGTTCAAGATCATTGCCATCGCGGGGGCGGTGTTCCTTCCGTGGATCGCCGTGGTCATCGCCAACGGCAACGACAAGGCCGAGGATCACAGCGAGTCCTTGCTGGACTACGTTGCAGTCCCTGAAATCGAACGTTCCACCGAGCCTGAAGAAGAACCGTCGGACGCGCCCACTGTGCTCCAGGGAGAGCTGGTGGATGAAGAACAACCGACCAAACAAGAGGGCCCATCGACGGGTCATGCAAGCGAAGCCGGGCAATCCGGCGATGAACGGGCGGCCTCATGAACATTTTTAGTCTTGCTGGCCCAGGTGGGGCCGGCCAGGAGTCCGCACGGGCCACCGGCCCCGCGCTCTGCTCCCGCAAGGGCTGCCAATCCCATGCCCAGTGGCAACTCTTGTGGAACAATCCCCGCATCCACACCCCCGAGCGGCGCAAAGTGTGGCTTTCTTGTGGAGACCACCGTGAGTGGCTGGAGGACTATCTGCAAACGCGCAGCCTTTGGAAGGAAACCGTACCCTTCACGGAGGCCGATGCCGCGGCGAACGAGGCCGGCTGAATGTACCGTTTCCTCTTCTCCAGCAAATGGCTGGGGTACTTCGTTCTGGCTGTCATCTTCGCTACGGCATGCGTGTTTCTGGGCCGCTGGCAGATGGACCGCAGGGCCGAAACGCTGGCAGAAATCAATCGCGTGGTCAGCAATTACTCCGCCACTCCCATCCCCTACGCAGAGATCAAGAACCAGTTCGACACCCTGGATCCTGAACGGGAATGGACGCAGGTTCAGCTCCGTGGCAGCTACGACCTCGATGGCCAGCGGGTTGTGCGTAACCGGCCGTTGAACGGGCAGCCAGGCTACGACGTCGTGGTTCCCTTCCGCCTGACCACAGGCGAAGCAGTGGTGATTGACCGTGGGTGGCTGCCGATTGGCAACAACACTCCCGGCCGTCCCGACGTCGTTCCGGCACCCCCTTCGGGCGAGGTCACGGTGATAGCCCGGCTCAAGCCCGCCGAACCCAAGTTGGACCGCGGCGCAGTAGACGGGCAGCTCGCTTCGATCGACTTGGCCAGTTTCTCCAGCGAACTTCCCTACCCCATAGCCACTGGTGCGTACGGGCAACTCGCCAGTGAAGATCCAGCCGTGCAGCCGATGCCAACGCCGTTCCCCAAGCCGGCCACCGAGGAGGGAACGCACCTCTCCTATTCCCTGCAATGGTTCGCCTTCGGCGTCCTGATGTTCATCGGTTTCGGTTATGCCGCACGGCAACAGGCCCGCAATGCGGCTATTGACGCCGAAGACGAAGAGGACGAGCAGATAATAGCCGCCGGTGGTACGCCGAAGAAGCGCACCCCTGCTCCGCGGAAGAACAAGCGCGCCACGTCCGAAGAAGAGGAAGACGCAATCCTGGATGCTCAAGGCTACTGATACGAGACCTGATCCCGTCGCCAATGTAAGGTCCGCTTTGACGGCAGCCGGCGCTCAGGACACGGTTCGGATTTTCGCGGACAAAGTTCCGACGGCGGCCGCCGCTGCGACAGTCCTGGGGTGCGGGGTGGCGGCAATCACCAACAGCCTGATCTTCGAGCTCGACGGCGCACCACTGCTCATCCTTGCAAGCGGCGCTGCCAGGGTAGATACATCGTTGGTGGCAAATCAACTGGGTTCCGGCAGAATTCGCCGGGCGAAGCCGGATTTCGTCCTGGAGCACACGGGCCAGGAAGTAGGAGGAGTAGCGCCAGTTGGCCACCCCCGGAAACTCCGGACCATCCTGGACACGTCGCTCCAGGAACACCCTGTCCTCTGGGCCGGAGCCGGAGACCACAACTCCATGTTCTCCATCAGTTACGAAGAACTAAGGGCTATCACCAACGCTGAAGAACTCCAGGTCCGATAGCCGCTGGCGGCCCGCCCCAGGCTTACGCCAGCGTGATCAGGTCCAGGTAGTCTTCGTTCCAGTGGTCCTCCACGCCGTCCGGGAGCAGTACAACGCGCTCCGGGTTCAGCGCTGACACAGCACCTTCGTCGTGGCTGACCATGACGACGGCGCCGCTGTAGTTCTTGAGGGCACCCAGGATTTCCGCGCGGCTGGCGGGGTCCAGGTTGTTGGTGGGCTCATCAAGGAGCAGGACGTTCGCGCTGGAGGCCACGATGGTGGCTAGGGCCAAACGGGTCTTCTCGCCGCCGGAGAGGACGCCTGCAGGCTTGTCGACGTCGTCACCGGAGAAGAGGAATGAGCCAAGGATTCCCCGGACCTCCGCATCTTTCATGTCCGGCGCAGAGGAACGCATGTTCTCCAGGACCGTGCGGTCGACGTCGAGGGTCTCATGCTCCTGGGCGTAGTAGCCCACCTTGAGGCCATGACCGGGGATGATGTCCCCGGTATCGGGCTTGTCGACGCCGGCCAGCATGCGCAGCAACGTGGTCTTACCGGCACCGTTAAGGCCGAGGATTACCACCTTGGAGCCACGGTCGATTGCCAGGTCCACATCCGTGAAGATTTCCAGCGAGCCGTAGGACTTGCTGAGGCCTTCCGCGGTCAGCGGGGTCTTGCCGCAGGGTGAAGGATCCGGGAAGCGCAACGCGGCCACGCGGTCGTTCTCGCGCACGGCCTCCAGGCCGCTCAGGAGCCGTTCAGCACGCTTGGCCATGTTCTGGGCGGCCACTGCCTTGGTGGCCTTGGCCCGCATCTTGTTCGCCTGGTCGATCAGGACCTGGGCCTTCTTTTCGGCGTTGGCACGCTCGCGCTTCCTGGCACGCTCGTCCGTTTCGCGCTGGAGCACGTAGCGCTTCCAGTCCATGTTGTAGTAGTCGATCTGGGCGCGGTTGGCGTCCAGCAAGTAAACCTTGTTCACCGTCGCTTCGAGAAGTTCGGTGTCGTGGCTGATCACGATCAAGCCACCCTGGTGGTTCTTCAGGAAGTCACGAAGCCAGGTGATGGAGTCGGCGTCGAGGTGGTTGGTTGGTTCGTCGAGGAGCAGCGTCTCCGCATCGGAGTACAGGATGCGGGCCAGTTCCACACGCCGGCGCTGGCCACCGGAAAGGGTCTTCAGCGGCTGGTTGAGTAGCCGGTCCGGCAGTGCAAGGTTGGAGGAGATTGCGGCGGCTTCAGCTTCGGCAGCGTAACCCCCGCCAGCCAGGAATTCTGCTTCAAGGCGGTCGTAGCGGTTCATGGCTTTGCGCTGAACGGCTGCGTCATCGCTGGCCATGTCATCGTGGGCCTTCTTGAGCTTGCCGACCACGACGTCCAACCCGCGTGCGGAAAGGATGCGGTCGCGGGCGAGTTGCTCCATGTCCGGCGTCCGGGGATCCTGCGGCAGGTAGCCGATCTCGCCGCTGCGGGTCACTTTACCCCCGGCCGGAAGGCCTTCACCCGCGAGGACCCGGGTGAGGGTGGTCTTACCGGCGCCGTTGCGGCCGACGAGTCCGATCTTGTCCCCTTTGTCCACCCTGAAGTTAACCTGGTCCATGAGCAGGCGTGCGCCGGCGCGGAGTTCGAGGTCCTGGACGGTAATCAATTCGGGTGATGCCTTTCAATGGGGAACGCGCGCGGGGACCGGTGGGTCCGTTAATTGCGGCGGAGTGTGGCTGTGAGAACAGCCTGTTCAAGTCTACCGGCACCCCGGCCGCAGGCTGACATCGACCCAAAAACGGTAAAACTGTGCCACCCGCCAAAGAACTACCCGCCAGCGTTGTGGAAAGGCTCCAAAAACCCGGTCCTGCGGCATCCGTATTCTCAAGAACAGGGGGAGAAAGCTCCGCATTCATCGCATCGCACCTGATTGGACCCGTCATGAGCCAAACCAACGCTGCCGTTGGGCAGCACAACCCGACTTCCCGCAAACGCTGGACTGCCACCGACCTCGGGCTCATCGCGGTCTTCGCGGCCCTCGTGGCGGCCTCCTCGATTGTCCCTGGCATTCCTGTGGGTGCCCTTGGCGTGCCCATCACACTGGTGACATTGACGGTGATGCTGAGCGGACTGGTGCTGGGCGCTGGACGTGGCTTCGCCGCCGTCGGGTTGTACGTGCTTTTGGGCCTGGCGGGGCTGCCCATCTTCAGCGGTGGCCGCAGCGGATTGGGCATCTTGGCGACTCCGTCAGCCGGCTACATCATTGCGTTCCCCCTGGCGGCCGCCGCGACGGGCTACCTTGCAGCGGTGGTCATCCGCCGGACTGTCAAGTTCCGTGCCCTATGGTTGTTTGCTGCGACCATGGTGAGCAGCCTAGTCATCGTCCACGGACTCGGCGTCCTTGGCATGATGGTCAACGCCCGGTTGGATTTCAGCAAGGCGTTCCTGGCTGACCTTCCCTTCGTCCCCGGCGATATCATTAAGAACGTCCTGGCCGTGATCATCGCCATGGCGATCCATAAGGCCTTCCCGGATGTCCTGGTACGTCGGGTCAAGTAAAGCGGGAACCATCACTCCATGAACTCCATCAGTTTCAGCAGGGTCTCGGTGCGCGTCGCTGTCGATGGCAGCGAGACGCCCAAAACCCTGCTGCACGATTGTTCCCTGGACCTGCCCGAGCGCCGCATCGGCGTCATCGGTGCCAACGGATCGGGGAAGTCCACCCTGTTGCGGCTCCTGAATGGTTTGGTGCAACCGAGCGGTGGAACTGTCCTGGTCCATGGCGATGACACAGTGTCGGCCGTCCGCAGGGTCCGAAGCAATGTAGGTTTCGTCTTCACCGATCCCCTGTCCCAGTTGGTCATGCCCACCGGGCGGGAAGACGTTGAGCTTTCCCTGCGCCGGTCCATAAAGAACTCCAAGGAGCGGGCTGCGCGTGCAGACGCCGTCCTGGATCGCTTCGGGCTCCTGCATGTGGCCGATCAAAGCATCTACGAACTCTCCGGTGGTGAACGGCAGCTACTGGCCCTTGCCGCAGTCCTGGCCGTCAATCCCAAAGTATTGGTCCTCGACGAACCATCCACGCTGCTGGATCTCCGCAACCGCGAACTCCTGCGGCGAACCGTGGCCGGACTCGACCAGCAGGTCATTATGTCTACCCACGACTTGGACCTCGCCCTCGATATGGACCGCGTTCTGGTGGTCGAGTCAGGACGCATAGTATTCGACGGCGACGCGGCAGCCGGCGTTGCCCATTACCGTGCCTTGTGCGCAACTGCGTTGGACGACCTACCGCTCGGAAAGGCGCCCCAGTGAGGGGCCATGGCTTCCTGATCGCCAATTATGTCCCCGGAGACTCGATCGTCCACCGCACTCCCCTCTGGCTGAAATTCGTCGTGGTGGCCGCCTGTGGAGCGGCATCCTTCCTGATAGTGGACTGGATCATCTCCCTGCTGGTCTTCGCCGTCATGTGCGGCTTGTTCCTGCTGACCGGCGCAGGCCCGCGAAGGTTGGTCAGGGCCATCTGGCTGGTGGCGCCCATCGTGCTTATCATCGGGCTCTTCCAGTGGTGGCAACTCGGCGGTCCCACGGCTGCGCGCATCGTTCTGAACGTGCTGGTGTGCGTTGTGGCGGCCTCAGTGCTGACGGCCACTACTCCGGTGCAGGACCTGCTGGACGGAGTGGCTGCCCTTGCCAAGCCATTCCGCCGTTTTGGTGCCGACCCTGAACGCTTTGCCTTGACCATCGCAGTGATGCTCAGGAGCATTCCCTTCATAGCCGGCGCCTTTTCAGACGTGAGGGACTCAGCTCGTGCGCGGGGACTGGAGCGCAATCCCAGGGCGCTCATCCTGCCGGTCTTCATCACTACCGTGGCATACGCCAGGCAGACCGGCGATGCGTTGGCTGCACGGGGTTTGGGTGAGCCGGATGACGCTGCTTTCGGAAACTAGAGCCGCGAGTACTGCATCAGCGCCGCAGTTCCCATGCCACCGGCAATGCTGATCATCGCCAAAGCCAGGGGGCTGTCGCCCTGCCTGGCGTAGCGGCTGCGTGCCTGGGCAAGCAACCGGGTCACCAGGACAGCCCCGGATGCGCCGAAGCCGTGCCCCAAGGCCAGGGCGCCTCCCTCGAGGTTTGCCCTCTCCGGGTTGATGCCCAGGTGGTTCAGGCATGCAATGGTCTGTGAAGCGAAAGCCTCGTTGAACTCGACCAAGTCCACGCTGTTGGCGGCCACGGATTGACTCGTCAGGAGACGGTGCGCTGCGTGTGCGGCGCCGATACCGAGGAGCTGCGGATCCACACCCGTGGTGTCGCAGCCGAGCACCAACAAGCCGTCAGTCGCGCCCATGGCGCGTGCACGCTTCAGGGACGTGATGACGACGGCGGATGCAGCGTCCGCGTCGAAGCATGAGTTTGCTGCCGTGACCGTGCCGCCGGGTACGAACGCAGCGGGGAATCTCGCCATGGTTGACGCAGCAAGCGACGCCCGGGGTCCGTCGTCGGAATCCACCACTGTTCCATTGGCTTCGATCGGCACGATCTCGCCCGCAAACCTACCGTCTTTGGCAGTCCGAACTGCGCGTTGATGGCTGCGGAGCGCGTATTCATCCTGTTGCTGTCTCGTCACGGCGTATTCGCGGGCCACATTCTCGGCGGCAACACCCATGTCCGGATCGCCAAACTGCGGTGGCACGAAGTTGGCACGGGAGTAGAAGTCCAGTTCGCCGTCGCCGTTCCGGTTGGCCCTGGCCGGTGCGGTGCTGATGCTTTCCACACCGCCGACGAGATACAGCGGATCTCCGCCGGCCGCCACCAGCCTGGATGCCAAAGCGATCGCGTCCAGGCCTGAGCCGCATTGCCGGTCCACAGTGAGACCGGGCACGGAGAGGGGCATCCCGGCCTGGAGTGCGGCGTACCTGGCCACATTTCCGCCGCCGCCCACAGCGTTCCCCATGATGACGTCGTCCACTTCCGCCGGATCCACGGCGAGGGATTCCAGCAGCGCCCCCAATACCGGTGCAAGGAGATCAGGCGCGCGGAGATGCTTCAAACGGCCGTTTGCCCGGCAAATAGGTGATCGAAGGGACGCGACGATCACTGGCAGACGGGATTCGTCAGCTACTCCCCCGGCTGCGCTGCCATCGCTACCCAAGAGGCTGGGCCCTGGGGTCGTGGTTCTTGACCCAGTCAAGGAGGACCTTCCTGCTGACCTTGCCGCGGTCCGTCATCGGCAGCTCCGACAACATGTAGTACTGCAACGGCCGTTTGTCCCGTGCCAGTAACCCGTCCAGGCCGCTGCGAAGTTGGGTGGCGGTGACCGCACCGTAGGAAGGCACGACGCCGGCAATCACCTTCTGGCCGCGAATATCGTCAGGCGCACCAGCAGCGACGGCAACATCTATGCCGGGCACGGAAGCCACTGCCAGTTCCACTTCGTGGGGGTAGACGTTTTTTCCCGAAGTGATGATCATGTCGGAACGGCGGCCAAGAATGTGGAGGACGCCATTCTCAAGGAATCCTTGGTCGCCTACGGTGTACCACCCGTCCAGGCACCGGAGGGCTTGTCCATCGTCGCCCCAAAGGTAACCGTTGCTGACCATCCCGCTGCGGACACTGATGTTGCCGTGCCCGCCATCGGGAAGAGCCTGGCCTGCGTCGTCGAGAATGCACAATTCCACACCCGGGAAGGGCAAGCCGATGCCGGTGCCCCCGGCGTCCAATGGTTCACCAGCGGCCAGCCGGGTACCGGAGACAAAGCTAAGTTCGGAGGCGCCGTAGTACTCGTAGATAGCCGCGCGTGGGGCCCACCGCCTGGCGGCCTCCAACGTCCGGGCATCCAGTTTGGAGCCGGCGCACACGATACTGCGGATACCCGATGCATCGACGTCGCCGGCCAACCCCCGCTCGCTGAGCAATCGCAGCATCGTTGGCGCCACCACGAGGCGGGTGATGCCGTCGTGGCTGATGGCGGCATGTGCGTCTCCGACGTCGAACGATTCCAGCGTATGGAAAGCAGCACCCGCGTAGAGGCACTCGGAGAGGGCGTAGAGGTTGAGGCTGGCGGAAAGGGGACCCGGTGCCAACGTGCGGTCATCCTGTGAGAGGCCGAAGAATTCGATGGACGCCTCGAACGACACCTGCCAGGAGCGGCGGGAGCGGGTGAAAGCCTTCGGAACAGAGGTAGTGCCGGAGGTCAGGCCGATGAGGAAAGTAGTGGAGGGATCTCCGTCCACCAGCTCCGTATCTGATGCCGCCCCCTGCCCAACGATGCGCGACGCTACTTCGTCGATCATGGGCGCCGGCCATTCCGGGTCCAGCACCGCACAACGACGGTCCCCGGCCACCGCCGCCACGTATCGCTCAATGAAGCGGTTGGAGTTTGGTTCTGCGAGAACGGTCATGTCCGCCGCGTCGCCGATCAAGGTCGCTGCGGCGTCACGGAGTCCCGCCCAGGTGAGCCGGCTGCTGCCCACAACGACGGCGGTGTCGTGGGGGCGCTCATCGGCCCAGAGCTGAAGTTTGTCCAGGAAAGGCATCCAAACAATTTTACGGCAGTGTCCGGCACCGGGCACCAAAAGTGACGTCTATTCTGACTGTATGAGTTTCAATGACGGGGCGCAGCTTGACCCTTCCCAGGTAGAAGACCGACGCGGTGGTGGTTTGGGCCGCGGGACCAAAATCGGCGGTGGCATTGGTGGCGGCATCGTGGTGCTTCTGCTGGTGCTGCTCGGGGTCAATCCCAATGTCCTCGGAGACCTGACCGGTGGCGGGAGCCAGCCACCCGCCGTCGACGGTGGCAGCGCCGGAGGTGTCCAGGAGTGCCAGACCGGTGCTGACGCCGACAAGCGATTGGACTGCCGGATCACAGGAACAGTCAACAGCCTCAACGCTTTCTGGCCCGGCTACCTTGCCGACTATAACGTTCAATACCCGCGGCCCAAGACCGTGATCTTCAGCGAAGCTACGAACACCGGTTGCGGTGCGGCCACCAGCGCCGTTGGACCGTTCTACTGCCCGGCGGACACCACTGCCTACTTCGACCCTGGCTTCTTCGACGAATTGGTGACCCGGTTCGGCTCCTCGGGTGGCCCCCTGGCACAGGAGTACGTTGTGGCACACGAATTCGGGCACCATATCCAGAACATCCTTGGAAATTTGGACCTAGCCCAGCAGGACCCGCAAGGCCCGCAGTCCGGTGCGGTGCGGGTGGAACTTCAGGCTGATTGCTACGCGGGATTGTGGGTTCGCCACGCTACTACGCAGACGGACGCCAGTGGAAAGCCGTTCCTGGATCCGCTGACTGAACAAGACTTGCAGGACGCGCTCTCGGCCGCGTCCGCCGTTGGGGATGACCGCATCCAGGAGGCGGCTACAGGCCGGGTGTCACCTGAATCATGGACGCACGGTTCCAGCGAGCAACGGCAGAAATGGTTCTACCAGGGGTACACCACAGGCGACATCAACAAGTGCGACACCTTCGCAGTAGCCGCGCCATAAGGTTCTGTAGGACCCTTCGGGCTTTAACCGAAAATGGTTCCGGGCACTGAGCCCGGAACCATTTTCATATGCCCGCTCGCTTCGAGCGAAAAACTGCCGATCAGATGTTGAAGCCGAGGGCCCGCATCTGGTCCTTGCCGTCGTCGGTGATCCGCTCGGGACCCCATGGCGGCATCCATACCCAGTTCAGGCGCCAATCGTCCACGACTCCGTCGAGGGACTTGCCAACCTGCTCTTCAAGCACGTCCGTCAGCGGGCAGGCCGCCGTGGTCAGTGTCATGTCAATCAGGAGGGCACCGTCGTCATCGGAGTACTTGAGTCCGTAGAGAAGGCCCAAGTCCACGATGTTGACGCCGAGTTCCGGGTCAATCACGTCCTTGAGCGCTTCCTCGACGTCCTCGAGGCTGGTACGCGCCACATTGATGTCGGTCATGGAACGATCCTAACTAGGCCTGTACAGCCGGAGCAACGGCAACGCCGGCCCCTGGAGCGTAGCGGTCGTAGCCTTCGTCTTCAAGGCGGTCGGCGAGCTCGGGGCCGCCTTCTTCAACAACCTTGCCGTCAACAAACACGTGGACGAAGTCCGGCTTGATGTAGCGCAGGATGCGGGTGTAGTGGGTGATGAGCAGGGTGCCCATGTTGCCCTCTTCGTGTGCACGGTTGACGCCCTCGGAAACAACCTTCAGCGCGTCCACGTCAAGGCCGGAGTCGGTCTCGTCCAGGATGGCGAACTTCGGCTTGAAGAGTTCCAGCTGAAGGATTTCGACACGCTTCTTCTCGCCACCGGAAAAGCCTTCGTTGACGTTGCGCTGAGCGAAGTCGGCGTCGATGCGAAGCTGCTGCATGGCGGCCTTGACGTCCTTGGTCCAGGTACGCAGGGCCGGCGCTTCGCCGTCGATCGCGGTCTTGGCGGTGCGGAGGAAGTTGGTCATGGTGACGCCGGGAACTTCAACCGGGTACTGCATGGCCAGGAAGACGCCTGCACGGGCGCGCTCGTCGACGCTCATTTCCAGCACATCTTCGCCGTCCAGCGTGATGGTGCCGCTGGTGACGTTGTAGCGCGGGTGACCGGCGATGGTGGAGGCAAGGGTGGACTTGCCCGAGCCGTTGGGACCCATGATGGCGTGCGTTTCACCGGTCTTGATGGTGAGGCTGACGCCCTTCAGGATCTCCTTGGTGCCCTGCTCCGTCTCGATGCTGACGTGCAGGTCCTTGATTTCAAGAGTTGACATGCTCTTCTTTCTTTCCGTTCGTAAGTCTGGCGGTACTGGGCGCTCAGTAGTTGTCTACCGAGGCGCCGTTCACAACGTTGGTCACGTCCACGTAAACGTCGTCTCCATCGATGGTGACGGCGAAAACCGGGACGGGGTCATAAGCAGGCAGCTGGAGCGGCTGACCGCTGCGGAGGTCGAACTGGGAACCATGTCCCCAGCATTCGATCGCGCAACCTTCAACCTCACCCTCGGACAACGAGATGTCCGCATGCGAGCAGGTATCGGCGATGGCGTGGATATCGCCCATCGAATCCTTGACGATGGCTACGGGGTAGTCATCGATCAGGACGCGCAGCGCTTGCTTGACCTGGATGTCATTGGCACTGCATACCAGTTCGCCCTTGGTTTCTTCACTCATTGTTACCCTGCCTGGCCTGTCTTAGTTGTCGGTCGCGGCGAGTTCGCGCTCAACAGCTGCGGTCAGGCGCTCTTCGATTGCCGGAACCTTGATCTGCTGGATGATCTCGTTGAGGAAGCCTCGGACCACCAGGCGGCGGGCGACCTTCTCCGGGATGCCACGGGCCATGAGGTAGAACAGGTGCTCGTCATCAAAACGGCCGGTGGCGCTGGCGTGGCCCGCACCCTCGATCAAGCCGGTCTCGATTTCGAGGTTCGGAACGGAATCCGCGCGGGCGCCGTCCGTGAGGACCAGGTTGCGGTTGGCCTCGTAGGTGTCGGTGCCTTCTGCTTCCTTGCGGATCAGGACGTCGCCAACCCACACGCTGTGGGCATTGCGGCCCTGGAGGGCGCCCTTGTAGAGGACGCGCGACTTGCAGTTGGCCACGGCATGGTCAACGAAGAGCCGCTGCTCCAAGTGCTGTCCGGCGTCGGCGAAGTACAGGCCGAACATTTCGACGTCGGCACCGGGAGCCGTGAAGCGCGTTGAGGGCGTGACACGAACGAGGTCGCCGCCAAGGCTGACCACGATGTGCTTGAACTTGGCATCGCGGCCGATCTTTGCCTGCTGCGATGACGCGTGGACGGCGTTGTCGGCCCATTCCTGAAGGGAGACAACCGTCAGTTCAGCACCGTCTTCGACGATGATCTCCACGTTCTCCGAAACAACTGCGGTGCCCTGGTGGTCCAGGACCACGACGGACTTGGAGAAGCGCTCTGCCACGATCACGATGTGCTGGGCGGAAGGTGCTTCGCCGGCGCCGGTGATCAGGACGGAAACTTCACTCCCGGCCTGCAGTTCGGCGGGCACGGTGATCACGGTGGCCTCGGCGAAATTCTCCCAGGCGTTGGCGGACACGAGGTCCTCCGGGATGGCTGCCTGGCCAATGCGCTGGTCGTCGCGGCCAACGGTTTCAACAACGACGCCGGCCGGTGCCGTGACGTTGACAGCCGGAGCTGCACCGTTGAGGACTTCGGTGTGGAGGCCGCGCAGGCGCTTGAGCGGTGTGAACCGCCAATCTTCCTCAAGGCCATTCAGCGGTTTGAAGTCGGCCAGCTTGTACGACGTGAGGCGGCCCGCGCGCGAGCTGTCCGGGATGCCAACGCCGCCACCGTGCGAGTGGCTCTTGGCCGAAGCCCCGGCGAGGGGACCAGCGGAAGGCTGCTCCGACGTCGTGCTGGTGTTCGTGCCGGTGTTAACGGGCGAGAGGTTCTCGCCTTCCTCGGTGAAGCCGTTGATAAACGGCTGGGCCGAGGGCGCGCCGATGCGCGCCTTTTCAGTAGTGATATCAGTCATTGTTAACCGACGGACCCTTCCATCTGCAGTTCAATCAGGCGGTTCAGCTCAAGAGCGTATTCCATGGGCAATTCACGGGCGATCGGCTCGATGAAGCCGCGCACGATCATGGCCATGGCCTCGTCCTCAGGCATGCCGCGGGACATCAGATAGAAGAGCTGCTCTTCGCTGACGCGTGAAACGGTGGCCTCGTGGCCCATGACGACGTCGTCCTCGCGGATGTCGATGTACGGGTACGTGTCCGAACGGGAAATGGTGTCCACCAGGAGGGCGTCACAACGGACCGTGTTGGCCGAGTGCTTGGCGCCCTCGCGGACCTGGACCAAGCCGCGGTATGCAGCACGGCCGCCACCGCGGGCCACGGACTTGGAAATGATGGAACTCTTGGTGTTCGGAGCAATGTGCACCATCTTGGAACCGGTGTCCTGGTGCTGGCCCTCGCCGGCGAAGGCGATGGACAGGGTCTCACCCTTGGCGTGCTCGCCAACGAGGTAGACGGCCGGGTACTTCATGGTCACCTTGGAGCCGATGTTGCCATCGATCCACTCCATGGTTGCGCCTTCTTCGCAGATGGCGCGCTTGGTAACCAGGTTGTATACGTTGGTGGACCAGTTCTGGATGGTGGTGTAGCGGACGCGGGCGCCCTTCTTCACGATGATCTCCACAACTGCAGAGTGCAGGGAGTCCGAGGTGTAGATCGGAGCCGTGCAGCCTTCGATGTAGTGAACGTAGGAGTCCTCATCAGCGATGATGAGCGTGCGCTCAAACTGGCCCATGTTCTCCGTGTTGATACGGAAGTACGCCTGCAGCGGGATATCCACGTGCACGCCCTTGGGCACGTACACGAAGGAACCGCCGGACCACACGGCCGTGTTCAACGAGGCAAACTTGTTGTCGCCCACGGGAATGATGGTGCCGAAGTACTCCTGGAAGATCTCCGGGTGTTCGCGCAGGGCGGTGTCGGTGTCCAGGAAGATGACGCCCTGGGCTTCGAGGTCCTCACGGATCTGGTGGTAGACGACCTCGGACTCGTACTGGGCTGCGACACCCGATACCAGGCGGCTGCGCTCAGCTTCGGGGATGCCCAGCTTCTCGTAGGTGTTCCGGATGTCTTCCGGAAGGTCTTCCCACGTTGCGGCCTGCTTCTCCGTGGAACGCACGAAGTATTTGATGTTGTCGAAGTCGATGCCGGAGAGGTCTGCACCCCAGGTAGGCATCGGCTTGCGGTCGAAGTACTTCAGGCCCTTAAGCCGCAGATCGAGCATCCATTCGGGCTCGTTCTTCTTCGAGGAGATGTCGCGGACAACCTCCTCGTTGAGGCCACGACGGGCATTTGCGCCTACGTCGTTCTTGTCGGCCCAGCCGTACTCGTAGTTTCCGATACCGTGCAGTTCGGGATTCTTCTCCAGAATCTCCGAGATCACAGTGCCTTCGGCTACCGCTTTCTCTGCTATTTGGTCCGTCATCACGGCCTTTCTTGCTGGTTGTTTGATTCCTGGTACGGGTTCCCGGACTGCTCTGCGACATCTGGGGATGCCGTGGCAGCCAGGCGCCCGGTAGGTATGTGGGTGGTGCAAACATGTCCGCCCTGCGCGAGCGTGGAAAGGCGTCGGACATCGACGCCCACCAGGCGGGAGAAAACCTTGGTCTCGGTGTCGCAGAAGACGGGGAACTCCGCTGCCAGCCGCTGGATGGGACAGTGACCCTGGCACAGCTGGACACTGGACAGCGCGGCAGGCAACGGGGCCTTGGCTTCGATGGAATGGGCCGATGCAACGAAGCGATCGCGGCTCAGGGCTTTTGAGAGCGCCATGGCCCGGGCAGTGATGTCATCACCGGCGGCCTCGACCTCGGGAGCGTAGCGCCGTTCCATGTCGGAGAAGCGCTCCTCCGCGTACTGGCGGACTGCGTCTTCACCGGCAAGTTCCTGGAGGCGCCGGAGTGCGGAGCTGGCAATATTCAAGTAGTCGTCGCCCAGCGTGGATTGTCCTTGGGAACTCAGGACATACCGGCGTGCGGGGCGTCCCGCGCCGGAACCGGCCTTCGCCACGCGCTTGACCTCGATTACGCCGCTGCGTTCCAAATGGTCGAGGTGGCGGCGAACGGCAGCCGGCGTAAAACCAAGAAGGTCACCGAGCTCCGCGGCACTCACCGGGCCGTTTTCGAGAACAGCACTCAGGACGCGGTCCCGGGTGCGGTCATCGGCGTCCGGCAGCGCAGGAGAAGCAACTAATGCCTCTGCCGCTGCAGCATGCCGCTTTGAGGGCATGGAAACTGGACTGCTCATGGAATACACAACACAATCATGTCGTAATTTGTTTCCTGCATCCAGTAAGGCAAGGCTGACTTGGCTGCGTGCCAAGTGTGACCGTACTACTTCACGTAGAATACTCTGGTGCGATCACCCGAATCCCCTGTCCTCACCATAGACGGACTCATTAAGGATGTAGGCCCTTTGGCCTCCCTTGACGGCAAAATGCTCCGGGTTGTCAGCGGACTGTCCCTGGTGGCCGAGCGCGGCCAGATCACTGCCCTGTTGGGCGCAAACGGTGCCGGTAAAACCACCACCCTCGAATGCGCCCAGGGTTTGCAAAAGCGCACGGCCGGGAGCATCTCCCTTCTTGGCGCGGACCCGGACACGGCCGGTGCTGAGCTGAGGTCCCGAGTCGGCGTGATGCTTCAGGACGGTGGCCTGCCGCCGTCGGCCCGTCCTATCCCCCTGTTGCGGCACGTCGCCGGCATGTACCAAAACCCCATGGATGTTGACGCCTTGGTGGAACGGCTGGGAATCGGCCAGTTCAGCCGCACCAACGTCCGCCGACTGTCCGGCGGCCAAAAGCAACGCCTGGCACTGGCAGCTGCGCTAGTGGGCAATCCCGAAATCCTTTTCCTCGACGAGCCCAGTGCCGGACTTGATCCTCAATCGCGCCAGATGGTTTTCGAGCTGATTGCAGAACTTCGCGACGCCGGGATGGGGATCGTCCTGACTACCCACCTGATGGACGACGCCGAGCGGTTGGCGGACTACGTTTACATCATCGATGGTGGTCATAACGTGGTGGAAGGAACAGTCGCCGAACTGCTGCGGCATGATCATTCCGGTGACACCGCAGTGACCGACCGGACCCTTTACTTCGACGCTCCAGGCGGGCTCGACTTCGCTGGTGCCGTTGGTGCAGGCCTTCACATAACGGAGACGCGCCCCGGCAGCTACTCCGTCACAGGTGGGATCACGCCGAAGGACCTTGCAGCACTTACTGCGTGGTGGGCGGAACGGAACATCATGCCGGGCTCGCTGCGCCTGGAAGCCCGCAGCCTTGAAGACGTGTTCCTGGACATTTCCGGAAGGGACCTTCGATGAGCAATCTCCTCTCCCCCAACGCCGGCCCGGCATCGCTGCCGCGCCGGATCATCCAGCAGGGTCGCTACGAGACCATCACCATGCTGCGGAATGGCGAGCAACTCATTCTCGCCATTGTCCTGCCGTTGATGGCGCTGGTGGGTCTCGTGGTCACTCCGCTTCTGGACGGTCTGGGTGGATCCCGTATTGACGTGGCCACCCCTGGGATTCTTGCTCTGTGCGCCATGTCTACAGCCTTCACCGGCCAAGGCATTGCCACCGGCTTTGATCGCCGGTACGGAGTACTCCGCTTCTTATCGACAACCCCGCTTGGCAGGGGCGGTCTCATTACCGGAAAGATTCTCGCTGTCCTCGTAGTCCTCTGCCTCCAGGTACTGGTGGTGGGCGCCATCGCCGGCCTGTTGGGATGGCAACCACGGCCGGAGGCATGGCTTCCCGGGCTCGTGCTGTTGGTTCTCGGCGCTGCCGCCTTCACCGCGCTGGGCCTGCTCGTTGCTGGCACGGTCCGGCCGGAAGCCACCTTGGCGATCACCAACTTGCTCTGGATACTGCTCGGTGCCCTGGGTGGAATCGTGGTGCCCGCTGAACGGCTGCCCGCCGTGCTGCAAGCCATTGTCCATTTCCTTCCATCCGGAGCATTGGGCCAAGCACTCCGGGATGCCTTCCTTCTGGGGGCTTTTCCCTTGCCTGCGGCTCTTATCCTCCTGCTCTGGACTGTACTGGCCGGCGCCGCGGCCATTCGATGGTTCAAGTGGAACTAACCAACCTGGTACCACCCAACCCCGGCACCACCAAACAACGCAGAACTGAGAAGTGAGTAAACTGTGAGTACGGCATCGCGCCTCCCGAAAACCGTCCAGCGTTGGACATCGAAGCTGCCCACCGAAGTGAATAAGGCGGTACGCCGGCTGGCGCTGTTGTCACTCATCGGGCAGACCGTCCTTGTGGTAACCGGTGGCGCTGTACGTCTCACGGCGTCGGGCCTGGGCTGCCCCACTTGGCCGCGATGCACCAACGATTCGCTGGTTAACACTCCGGAGATGGGCATTCACGGGTTCATTGAATTCGGCAACCGCATGCTCACCTTCGCCCTCGCCGCCGTTGCCGCACTCATGTTGGTGTACTTGTGGAACCTCCGCAAGGAACGCCGCGACCTCTTCCTGCTGGCCTTGGGCCTCCTTGCCAGCATCCCCGCCCAGGCAGTTATCGGTGGAATCACTGTGCTGTCCAACCTCAACCCGTGGGTTGTTGGACTGCACTTCCTCGTGTCCATGGCCTTGGTTGTCTTCGCCACGCTGCTGGTCAACAGGGCCTACGGCCGTGCCGGTCGCTTCATGAACCGCACGCTGGCTTCCCTCCCTGCCGTTGCGCGCCCCGTGACGATGGCCGTTGCTGTTTTCTCGGCACTGTCTGTGATGCTGGGTGTCGTTGTGACCGGGGCCGGACCCCATGCAGGCGATGCTGATGCTCCACGCAACGACCTGGACTGGGACCTTTTCTCGCACATCCACGCCGTTCCCGCCTACCTCATCACCGCCGGAACCCTGTTTGCTGTGTACCTGGTGATCCGCCACAAGATCGCCGGTCCGTTCGGAACTGCTACATACCTGTTGCTGGGCGTGACATTGCTCCAGGCTGCCATCGGATTCACCCAGTACTACAACGGAATTCCCGCACTCTTGGTCGGTGCGCACATGTTCGGGGCAGCAGTCCTCATGAGTGCAGCCACCAATGCCGCCGATCTTGCAAAGCACAGCCCGGTCCGTTAATAGTTCTCCTAAGCCCGGATCAGTTGCGCCGGGTTGGAACGCATGGCCAGCACGGCTGGATACACCGCGGACAAGGTGCCGCTGGCGAGTCCCGCCCCTATGCCCCATGGTGACGTGTACCAAGGGATCACAGCAGACCAACCTTCGATGGATGCGTAGGCCAGCACGGCTCCCATGCCTACGGCTGCGCCTGCAGCACCTCCCAACGCTCCCACCACGGCACCTTCGACAAGGAACATCGAGGCCAGCACTCCTCGCCGCATGCCGAGGGCAAGTCGCAGTGCAATCTCGCTGGACCGCGCCAATACGCCCAAATACATGGTGGTTCCGGCACTGAGGCAGGCCATGGCGAGCAGGATGATGGAGACAATGGCTACCAGCCTGCCGAGGTCAGTATTGATCCCTTGTTTGAGCTCCCGGAGGTCGGCCACCGTTTGTACTTTTACGGTCCCGGGTTCAGCAGGGTTGAGGGCCTTTGGCAGCGCCTCGGCAATGGCTGCCGGCATCCCTGGACTCGTCCTAAGGACCAGGGATGCTGCCACGTTGCTGGTCAAAGAGTAGGACCCGACTCCCACCATCACCGCTGACGGCAGAACCGGGTCACGGCCCGGCTCATCAACAATCCCCACCACCGGGACCGGCTGGCCATACAGCCACACAACGACGCCGGGACCTGGCTTTGCGATTCCCAGTTCATTAGCGGCATTCTGGCCCAGGATGGCGATGGGCCCTCCGAATGAATGGTCGAGCAAGGCAGCATCACCGTCGGACACCGTTGCCCCTTGGATTCGAAGGTAGGCGGAGTCGACGATCCGGACGGCCCCGTTGAACGCCGGTTGTTCGGGAAAGGACCCAGGCCGGAAGGTCGATGGTTGCACCACCGACGATGAGAGCTCGGTGATGACTCCGGCATCGTCCACACCGGATAGCCTCCTGGCTGCCTGGAGATCGTTGGTGACAGCTTCCCACGAGGCATAACCTTCCTCGCGCGTGACCCGGACTTCGTCCCTCGCGGCCTCGTCGATCCGGGCAGATACCTTGACTGAGGCACTCTCGCTCAGCCCGATGGCCGCAACCAGCCCTCCGCTGCCAAGGAGAAACGCCATGATCAGCAAAAGGGCTTTGGATGGACGAATCGTCAGCGCAGAAACTGCGTCAGCAACAACATCCGCGGCCTCGTGCCGTCGGCGCCGGACCAACGCCTGCTTGTTGCTTCCTGGTCCTGCGGCTGATGTTGCAGGGCCCGTGGTGGCTTCGTTGCTGCGACCTGTGTCCTTGACGATGGCCCCATCGCGCATCGTGATGATGCGGTCCGCGGCTGCAGCAATGTCGGGATCGTGCGTCACCATGGCCACAGTGGTTCCTGAGTCACTGAGCTCACGCAAATGATGGATGACGATCTTGCCGTTCGCGGTGTCCAGGCTGCCTGTGGGTTCGTCCGCAAGCACAACTTTCGGAGCTCCGATCACGGCCCGGACGATGGCCAGGCGTTGACGCTCTCCCCCGGATAATAGCGACGCCGGGGTTGCCGCCCTGTGCCCAAGCCCAAATTTCCTCAGAGCGGGCATGACCAGCTGTTTCTGGACGGACAGCCCTATTCCCCGTGCGCGAAGGCCCAGCACGGCATTTCGGGCCGCGGCGTCACGCCCCAACATATGGGATTCCTGGAAGACGAAGCCAAAGACATCGGCCCGCCGGTCTGCCCGCGCTCTCTCGTCGAGGTCCGCGACATTCATACCTCTGATACGGTATGTGCCCGATGTCGGTGTGTCCAAAAGACCAAGGACGTTGAGCAGCGTGGACTTTCCCGAACCGGAGGGACCCACTATGGCCACGAATTCCCCTCATGGATGTCGAGGTCCACGTCCACCAGCGCCATCGTCCCGGGAAAGCCGCGGCTAACGCCTCGTAGGCTGAGGATGGGCAGGCGCTGCGCACTCGCTGATGATTCGTGGGCGGGCACAAGTGCACTCATTGCAGTTTCACCTGATCCCCTACGATCAGGCCGTCTACGTCCGCGATCGCCGCCCACCCGTCTGCCTGGGCGGTGACCTTGACCTCCAGGCGGCGGGGCTCGCTGTTCCCTTCAACCAGGAGGTACGGTGTCCCGCCGTCCTGGCGAATCGCAATGAGGGGAACGGCGAGGGACTCTGCAACTGCGCTGCCTGACGTCATGGTGACTGACTGGTCTGCGGCGAATCCCTGTGTCCCCGGCGGCAATGCTACGGTGATGTCTTTTCCAGGGATTTCGTTTTTGTTCTGGTCACCCTCCAGGAAGCTGCTGACCTGCACCACCGTGGTGTCCAGGACCGTTGAACCGGCCCTGACCGTTACGGGCGTACCCACCACGAAAGTCTCGGATTGAACAACATCTGCACGGGCAACAATGGAGTCGTCGGCGACCCTGACCCGGGCCACGATCCCGTCCTCGGCCAGAAGTGAACCGGGTCCGGCGATGGAAGCTACAGTCCCGGAGTCACCGGGGACCTGAACAAATTCCCGCCAGCGAAACATGACGCCCGACGAGTTCGTTGGTGCTGCATTACCAGCTTCCTCCTGAGGGAGTGGACCGGGCGCAGCGGGGGCTTTGTACCCTGCGGCTTTGTACCACGATCCCAGTGCCTGCTGAGTAGCCAGGTCAAAGGTTCCTGTTGTCACGCATGCATACCCGAAGTTCGTCAAGGCCGCTTGGAGGGCTTTGACATCGGGACCCGAGTCCCTTGGGCTGATGTCCCGATACAACGGCACGCTGCTGGGTAGTATCAGCAGCGGCCTCCCGGAGACGACCGCCAGCACTTCACCGGGAACCACGGGGCTCCCGGCCTCTTTTGCCACGGCCGTCACCACCAGTCTGTCAACACCTTCGGCGGGGCTCGCTTGAAGGGTGGACTGGGCTCCTGGAACGACTTTCCCGGAAAGAACCACCTGTTTGACCACCGCACGGCGTTCTACCGTTGCCGAAACCGGAACCACCGAGGCCAGAGTCGGCATCGGCTCCGTCCCCGCTGTGCTTGAAGCGCCGGCCCAGTATGCAAGTCCCAGTCCTCCCAGTACAACGATCACCGCGCCAGGAATCAGCCACCATCGTGGAATACGCCTCATGCCGCGGCGAATCAGATCAGGGTCAGAGTCTTGCATCAGCCACGCCGTGGTCCCGCAGTATTTGCTTGGCGCGTTCCATGGCGGCCGCCTTTTCTTCCGCCAAGACGTTGAGTTCGGCCTGATGGTCCTTTATCTGTGCGGCTTGGTACTCAGCGAGAATGTCATAAGGCTTCCTGGCACCGCCGCTTGCGTCCTTGCAGTCAACCTCCAGCAGGGCAACGCGTGTCTCGTCTTCCTTTGTGCCGCTCGATTGCAGGCTCCACGAACCCGGCCCGGTGAGCTTCACACCATTTTCGGCCAGGCAGTTCTCCCAATCCTGTCGGAAGGTCAAATACTCGGGGTCGCGTTCCGTCAGCGCCACGGCGTTCCGTGTGATCTGGTTCTGGACTGAAGTGTCACCAACCAAACCTTCCAGGAGTTCGGGCAGCCCGGCCCTTCCCACGGAGTTAGTGCACTTTGTTTCCGCTGCCTGGTGCTCCGCGCTGAGAACGGGGCGGTCGGGTTGCTCGTCCATCACGCCAGGAATTTTGCGGATCTCCAGCAGGGCACCGTTCCTCGCTGCCAAGTTCCGGGACCATTGTCCATATCTGGCGTCCTGCAGGGCCTTGCCCCCACCTCCCCAGGGAGCCACCGTGAAGCCCGCTTCTCTAACGCAGTCAAAAATGAGGGAGGCCACGGCAGAATTGACGATGACGTTCTCCCGATCCGAGTACCAGTACGCGCTCATGGGGAGCAGAAGTTCGCCAGTGATTTCATTGAGGGAGGCCCTTGCCCCGGCTCCGGCAGAACGATCTACGGGGGGCAGACTTATTGCCGGAGCCTCAGTGGGCGTTGGTACCGACGGGGCAGAGCAGGCGGTGGTGGCGATCACCACCGCCATCACCGCCATCGCCAACGTTGTTGTGGACACCTTCTTGATGGTGGGCTTCAAGGGATTATCCCCAGACACTCGTAATTTCATCGTCCCAGTTCCGGGTGGGAGTCATGTAGAGACCGCGTAGATCATTCGAGGCGTTACCAGCGCGAAAGACAACACTGTCGCCTCTGAAGTTTTGGTCAACATAGAAATAGACATATGGCGAGTTGGGATCAGTGGGAGGCCCCACGTTGAGGGAACTCGCCTTATCGTTTGCATCCACACCTACGTTGTAGGTGACCCAACCGAAAGTCCTGGAGGTCCCCGTAAACCAGTAATTGTCGTAGAGACATACGCGGGCCGTGGAGCAAGCCGGTGCGGCTTGTGCGGCGGTCACTCCGGTCAAGACCGAAGCCGAAGCAACCGTCAGAATCCCGGCTGTACGCAGGAGTGCTTTCACTGTTTTCCCCAATGCTCGTGCGGCGCGGAACAGCTCTGTTCCATCACGAACACTAGGTTGAGCAGGGCACCACCTAGATGACTTTTCCGCAAATTAGGTGGCATTTGGACAGGAATTAGGTGCCCGGAGTCCGGAACTAGGTGCTGCAACGGGCCTTCTAGGTAGCAAAGCGCGTCAAGGCGCTTTGCTGCCGGCATCCCCCATACTGGTCCAATGCGAACCACAACGGTGTTGGTCGAGGGCGAAAGTGACAGTGTGGCGGTCCAGGCGCTGGCCCTTCGACTTGGCCATGACTTGGCGGAAGAACATGTGCAGATCGTCCCAATGGGTGGAGCTACCAGCATCGTCCACTTCCTCGACCGCTACGGGCCGAAGGGGGCCGGCCATAGGTTGCTTGGTCTATGTGATGCCGGGGAGTCCCAAGGAATAGCCCGTGCGCTTATCCGCGCCGGTATCGGATCCGGACCGTTGGAAGAGCGCGGGTTCCAGGTATGTGATGCCGATCTGGAGGATGAACTCATCCGATGCCTGGGAACCGACGCTGTGCTCGAGGTCATCGAAGCTCAAGGCGAGCTGGCGTCATTTCGGCTCCTTCAACGCCAGCCATCGCTTCGCGAACGGCCCGTAACAGCGCAACTGCAGCGATTCTTTGGAGGCCGCAGCGGCAACAAGGTACGTTACGCACCCCTGCTTATCGAGGCGCTCCATGCTGGGCAAGCACCCCCGCCGCTGGCGCGTCTCGTCGAATCATTTGCGGGGTGACGCGGGACGCTCTGGAGCCCGCGGGAGGTGAGAGAGCGTAGGGCTCAAGCCCGCGGGAGGTGAGAGAGCGTCCGTGGCGTGAGGGTAAAAGCGCGACGCCGGCACTGACCACTAAAACAAAGTGGCGAGTACCGGCGTCGAACGTTGTTGTTTGGGGTTCGGGGAACTTAGCCGCCGACGATCGCTGAGCCAATGAACGGGTCAACGGCCAGTGCGATGAAGAGCAGCGTCAGGTAGCTGATGGAGCCGTGAAAGACCTTCATGGCGCCCTTGTTGGAGACGTCGCCACCCTGTGCGCGCTTGTACAGGGCGTGGCTTTCGTAAAGGAACCAGGCCCCGGCGGCAACGGCGACGACCGTGTAGACCCAGCCGGCCCCACCAACGGGCACCATCAGCAACGAGCAGGCAACCATGGCCCAGGCGTAGAGGACAACCTGCACCGAGACCACCTTTGCGCCGGCGATTGCGCCGAGCATTGGCACCTTGGCGTTGCGGTAGTCTTCGCCATACCGCATAGACAGGGGCCAGTAGTGCGGCGGCGTCCACAGGAAGATCACCATGAAGAGCACGATGGCGGGCCACTCGACTGTGTTGGTGACAGCGGCCCATGCGATCAGGACCGGGAAGCAACCGGCTGCTCCGCCCCACACAATGTTCTGGGCGGTCCGTCGCTTCAGGATCATGGTGTAGATGACCACGTAGAAGACGATGGCGCCGAGGCCGAGCCAGGCGGACAGGGGATTGGCGCCGAACCACAGGATGGCGATCGACGCCGCGCCAAGAATCCAAGCGAAGACGAGGGCTTCGCGAGGCGTTACTTCACCGGTGACCAGCGGACGCTTCTCGGTGCGGTGCATCAGTTTGTCGATGTCGCGGTCGATGTAGCAGTTGAAGACACCCGCACTCCCCGCGGCGAAAGCGCCACCGACGAGCGTTGCCAGGATCAATCCGATGGACGGGAATCCGCGTTGGGCGAAGATCATGGTGGGCAGTGTGCTCACGAGGAGCAGTTCGATGACACGTGGTTTCGTCAGTGCCAGATACGCCTTCAACTTACGGGAAATTCCGATGCTTCCCCGGGCCGGGGACGCGTTAAGGGGCGTATCAGTTGTGCTCACGGCGGCAGTCACTCTGTTCTATGCTCTGGGGTTCTCACAGCGGCTGCCGTCCCGGTTTTCGAAAGCAAACGCGGGAGCATGTACCGCTGGTGGCCTCCAAATATCATACCGTGGCCGGAAGTGCTCCGATGTCCGCAAAATACGTCAATGTTTCCGAATCTTCACTCGCCTGACAGGCCATCGTGATTCATATAAGGGAATTTCTGTCCAGTTAGTGGGATTCCCTGAGTTCCATGACACGTTTGGGGCTAAGCTGTTGAGCAGATCAGCACACGTTGACGATCCGGGAAACCGTATTCTTGGATATCCGTGCGTCTGGATGAGAGATCAACGTTTCAATGGTGAACGGCTGGTAGACACATTGCAGCGGGCGCCATCCTGTGCTTCCTGCGTGCCGTGTCCGTACGCCTGCCGTCAGCACAGAGAGGGGCTCGGTTTTCGTGCCACATTTGGAAGAGCAAGAACTGTCATGGACCGATCTGGACAAGAAGGCAGTTGACACCGTTCGCGTGTTGGCCGCTGACGCCGTGGAGAAGGTCGGCAACGGCCACCCTGGTACGGCGATGAGCTTGGCTCCGGCAGCATACTTGCTGTTCCAGAAGCTGATGCGCCATGACCCGAAGAACCCGGACTGGATTGGCCGTGACCGGTTCATCCTGTCCCCTGGCCACACGTCGTTGACCCTTTACATCCAGTTGTTCCTGTCCGGTTACGGCCTGGAACTGAAGGACCTTGAGGCACTGCGTACCTGGGGTTCACTGACCCCGGGCCACCCCGAGTACAAGCACACTGCCGGTGTGGAAATCACCACCGGCCCGTTGGGCCAGGGCCTGGCCTCCGCTGTTGGTTTCGCGTACTCACAGCGTCGCCAGCGTGGCCTGTTCGACGCCGATGCTCCCGCCGGCGAATCGCCGTTCGACCACACCGTCTGGGTCATCGCCTCCGATGGCGATCTCCAGGAAGGCGTGACCTCCGAGGCCTCCTCGCTCGCCGGACACCAGGAACTGGGTAACCTCGTCGTGATCTACGACGAGAACCACATCTCCATCGAAGACGACACCGACATCGCCTTCACCGAAGACGTCCTGAAGCGTTACGAGGCCTACGGCTGGCACACCCAGCGCGTTGACTGGACCAAGACCGGCGACTACGTCGAAGACGTCCAGGAACTCTACGCAGCACTGCTCGCTGCTAAGGCAGAGACGAACAAGCCGTCCATCATTTCGCTGCGCACCATCATCGGGTACCCGGCGCCGAAGAAGCAGAACACCGGCAAGATCCACGGTTCCGCCCTGGGCGCCGAAGAAGTCGCAGCACTGAAGACCGTCCTCGGTTTCGATCCGGCCAAGTCCTTCGACGTAGACGAGGAAGTCCTGGCACATGCCCGCAAGGTCCTGGACCGCGGTGCAGAGTCACGCGCTGCGTGGCAGAGCTCGTTCGAGGCATGGCAGTCCGCCAACCCGGACGCAGCCGCCCTGCTGGAACGCGTTGAAGCGAAGAAGCTCCCCGTGGGCATCGACGCGGCATTGCCCGTTTTCGAAGCAGGCAAGGACGTTTCCACCCGCGCGGCTTCGGGTAAGGTCCTGAACGCCATCGGCCCGGTCCTCCCCGAGCTCTGGGGTGGTTCGGCCGACCTCGCCGAGTCCAACAACACCACCATCGAGGGCTCGCCGTCGTTCATCCCGACGTCGCGTTCCACGGACGCCTGGAAGGGCAACCCCTACGGACGTGTCCTGCACTTCGGTATCCGTGAACACGCTGCAGCGTCGATCGTGAACGGTATCTCCCTGCACGGCCGCACCCGCGCCTTCTCCGGCACGTTCCTGATCTTCAGCGACTACCAGCGCCCGGCGATCCGTCTGGGTGCCTTGATGGGTGTCCCGTCCCTGTACGTTTGGACGCACGACTCCATCGGCCTGGGCGAAGATGGCCCCACCCACCAGCCGGTGGAGCAGCTCGCTTCCCTGCGTGCCATTCCGGGCCTGGACGTCGTCCGTCCCGGTGACGCGAACGAGGTCTCTGCGGCATGGAAGGTCATGCTGGAGAACCACGAGAACCCGGCGGGCATTGTCCTGACCCGCCAGAACATCCCCACGTACGCCCGCGGCGAAGGTGAAGCCGCTGGTGACACGTTCGGTTCCACCGCCGGTGTGGCCAAGGGCGGATACGTCCTGGCTGAAGCCTCCAAGGACGGCGAAACCGTCGACGCGCAGGTCATCCTGATCGGAACCGGCTCGGAAGTCCAGCTCGCAGTCCAGGCCCGCGAAGCCCTCCAGGCTGAAGGCATCGCAGCGCGCGTTGTGTCCATGCCGTGTGTTGAATGGTTCAACAAGCAGGACGAGGCCTACCGCGAGTCCGTGCTCCCCGCCTCCGTGAAGGCCCGTGTTTCGGTTGAGGCCGGCCTGGCACTGGGCTGGCGCGAATTCGTCGGCGACGCCGGCCGCTCCATCTCCCTGGAACATTTCGGCGCATCGGCAGACTACAAGCGGCTCTTCAACGAATTCGGCATCACGGCCGAAGCCGTCGCCGCCGCAGCCAAAGACTCCCTCGCAGACGCCAACGCATAACAGTCTGCTCCCCTCTCACAGGAGAAAAACACATGTCTAGCACTCCCACGCAGCAGCTCTCTGACGCCGGCGTATCGATCTGGCTCGATGACCTTTCCCGCACCCGCCTGGACACCGGCACCCTGCAGAAGCTCATCGACGAAAAGAACGTAGTTGGTGTGACCACCAACCCGTCCATCTTCCACGCCGCCATCACCTCAGGCACCGACTACGATGCCACCATCGCCGCCCAGGCGGCCGCCGGTGCCAGCGTCGAAGAGACCATCTTCGAAATCACCACCACGGACGTGGCCGACGCCTGCGATCTGTTCGCGCCGATCGCCGCCGCCACCAACGGTGTGGATGGCCGGGTCTCCATCGAGGTGGATCCCCGCCTCGCATGGGACACCGCCGGTACCATCGCCGAGGCCAAGCACCTCTACGCGAAGGTCAACAAGGGCAACGTCCACATCAAGATCCCGGCAACCCTGGAGGGCCTGGAAGCCATTACGGCAACCCTGGCCGAGGGCATCAGCGTCAACGTGACCCTGATCTTCTCCCTGGAGCGTTACCGCGCGGTCATCAACGCCTTCCAGTCCGGCCTCGAGCAGGCCAAGGAAAACGGTCACGACCTCTCCACGATCCACTCGGTGGCATCGTTCTTCGTGTCCCGCGTTGACTCTGAAATCGACAAGCGCCTTGACGCCATCGGCACCGATGAAGCCAAGGCACTGAAGGGCAAAGCAGGCGTTGCCAACGCACGCCTTGCCTACCAGGTGTACGAAGAGCTGTTCTCCACCGAGCGCTGGGCCGTGCTGGCCGAAGCCGGTGCCCTCCCCCAGCGTCCCCTGTGGGCCTCAACCGGTGTCAAGGATCCGGCTTACCCGGACACCCTTTACGTGACGGAACTCGTCGCCGCCGGCGTGGTCAACACGATGCCGGAGAAGACACTGGATGCCACGTTCGACCACGGCGTAGTTACCGGTGACACGATCACCGGCACCTACGACGAAGCGAACGAGACTCTCAACGCCCTCGAAGCACTCGGTGTCTCCTACAACGACGTCGTAACGCTCCTTGAGACCGAAGGCCTCGAGAAGTTCGTGGGCTCCTGGAAGGAACTCCTGGCCGACGTCGAAGGCGCACTCGCCACCGCACGGAAGGCTTCCTAACCCACCATGAGCACAATCAGCTACGACGCCAGCGGTGCCGCCCAGCAGGCCATCGCCCAGCATATTGACGGTCTGGTCGAAGACAAGATTGCAACCCGGATTTTTGCCAAGGACCACACGTTGTGGGGGCCTGATGCGGAGTCCGAGTCTGCGATCCGTCTCGGCTGGGTAGAAGCGGCCACGGTGTCCCAGGCTCTGGTCGGGGACATTCTGGAACTTCGTGATGCCCTCCACGCCGAAGGAGTTACCCGCATTGTCCTCTGTGGCATGGGTGGGTCTTCGTTGGCTCCCGAGGTTATTGCCGGTACTGCCGGCGTCGAGCTGACTGTGCTGGACAGCACTGATCCTGAACAGGTCAGCGCTGCTTTGAATGACCGACTGGAGGAGACGGCTATCGTCGTTTCCTCCAAGTCGGGCTCCACTGTTGAGACGGATTCCCAGCGACGGGTGTTTGAGAAAGCGTTCAACGACGCCGGAATTGATGCCAAGAGCCGGATCATCATCGTCACGGATCCAGGTTCGCCCCTGGACAAGGCCTCCCGCGAGGCAGGCTACCGTGCCGTGTTCAACGCTGACCCCAACGTTGGCGGACGCTTCTCGGCACTCACGGCTTTCGGTCTGGTCCCCTGTGGGCTGGCCGGTGTGGACATCCAGGCTTTCCTTGATGAGGCAGAAGAAGCGGCGGAGATCCTCAACGAAGATTCTGCTGACAACATCGGACTTGCCCTGGGCATTGCCCTGGGCGGTACCAGCCCGCTGCGCAACAAGATCGTTATCGCTGAAGACGGTTCCGGGATTGTGGGCTTCGCCGACTGGGCCGAGCAGCTCATCGCCGAATCCACCGGCAAGCTGGGCACCGGCGTTCTTCCGGTGGTCGCCGGCCCCGATTCTCCGGAAGCCCTGAACGGGGCCGATGACGTGTTGGTGGTTCGGCTGGTAGGCGCCGATGCCGACGTCGAACTCCGTGACAACGAAGTGGCAATCGCCGGGGGCCTGCCCTCCCAGATGTTTGTGTGGGAATTCGCCACCGCGGTAGCGGGTCGGCTGCTGGGCATCAACCCCTTTGACCAGCCCGACGTTGAAGCCGCGAAGGTGGCTGCGCGCGGCCTGCTGGATGCCCGCCCCGAACCCACCCCGGCTGCCTTCACGGACGGCGCTGTGGAAGTTCGTGGCGGTGAGTGGCTCGGCTCCGCGTCGACTGCCACGGAAGCTGTGCAGGCACTTCTCAGCCAGCTTGGCACGGATGGTTACTTGAGTGTCCAGGCCTACCTGGACCGCATTTCGCACGCTCCGCTCGAAGGTATCCGGGACGAACTCGCGGCTGTCAGCGGCCGTCCTGTGACGTTCGGTTGGGGTCCGCGGTTCCTTCACTCCACCGGCCAGTTCCATAAGGGTGGACCCGCCATCGGAGTTTTCCTGCAGATCACTGCAGCATCATCCACCGACCTCGAAATCCCTGAGCGTCCGTTCACGTTCGGGCAGCTCATCGCCGCACAGGCCTCGGGCGACGCCCAGGTGCTGGAAGGCCATGGCCGCCCCGTACTGCGCTTGCACCTCACCGAGCGTGCAGCAGGCGTATCGCAGCTCCAGGAAGTCGTCGCTGCTTTGGCCAACCAGGCCAGCGCACTCGAAAGCTAAGGCACAGAAACAAACATGCCAGAAACTGAAAACGGCAGGAAGAACGCCGGTTTGCGGAATCCTTTGCGGGATCCGCGGGATCGGCGCCTGAACCGTATTGCCGGGCCGTCGTCGTTGGTGTTCTTCGGAGTTACCGGTGACCTTGCCCGTAAGAAGCTCATGCCCGCGGTCTATGACCTCGCGAACCGTGGGTTGTTGCCTCCGAGTTTTGCTTTGGTCGGTTTCGGCCGCCGCGACTGGGACAACGCGGATTTCGCGGCGGAGGTCAAGGAAAACGTCAAGGCCCACGCGCGAACGAAGTTTGATGAAGCGGTATGGGAGCAGCTCGCTTCCGGTATCCGCTTTGTCCGGGGCGAGTTCGACGACGACGGCGCATTCGAGCGCCTCGGTGATGTCCTCGATGAATTGGATGAGACCCGTGGTACCCGCGGGAACCATGGTTTTTACTTGTCGATCCCGCCCAAGGCGTTCGAGCAGGTCTGCCGGCAGCTCTCCAAGCACGGCCTGGCGCAGGCCAAGCCGGGCCAGTGGCGGCGTGTGGTGATCGAGAAGCCGTTCGGGCATGACCTTGAGTCGGCCCGGCAGCTCAACGACATTGTGGAATCGGTGTTCCCGGCTGATGCAGTGTTCCGGATCGATCACTACCTGGGTAAGGAGACGGTCCAGAACATCCTGGCGTTGCGTTTCGCGAACCAGTTGTTCGAACCGCTCTGGAACGCCAACTACGTGGACCATGTCCAGATCACCATGGCCGAGGACATCGGCACGGGTGGCCGTGCAGGCTATTACGACGGCGTGGGCGCTGCCCGTGACGTGATCCAGAACCACTTGCTGCAGTTGCTGGCGTTGACGGCGATGGAAGAGCCCATCTCCTTCAACGCCGATGATTTGCGGGCGGAGAAGGAAAAGGTCCTCGCGGCAGTCAAGCTGCCGGATGATCTCTCCACCCACTCAGCACGGGGTCAGTTCACCGGTGGTTGGCAGGGCGGCGAGGAAGTCCTCGGGTACCTGGACGAGGACGGCATCCCTGCGGATTCGAAGACCGAGACGTTCGCTGCGATCCGGGTGGACATCAACACCCGCCGGTGGAATGGTGTGCCGTTCTACCTGCGTGCCGGTAAGCGCCTGGGCCGCCGCGTCACCGAAATTGCCGTGGTGTTCAAGCGTGCACCGAACCTGTTGTTCCGCGACCATGGTGAGGACGACTTCGGCCAGAACGCCGTAGTGATCCGGGTCCAGCCCGACGAGGGCGCGACGATCCGGTTCGGGTCCAAGGTCCCGGGCACGCAGATGGAAGTCCGTGACGTGACCATGGACTTCGGCTACGGCCACTCCTTCACCGAGTCCAGCCCCGAAGCCTACGAACGGCTCATCCTGGATGTGTTGTTGGGTGAGCCGCCGCTCTTCCCACGGCATCAGGAAGTGGAGCTGTCCTGGAAGATCCTGGACCCGTTCGAGGAATACTGGGCCGGGCTGGATGAACAACCGCAACCCTACGCACCCGGCAGTTGGGGACCGGCGTCGGCCGATGCCCTGCTGGCCCGTGACGGACGAACCTGGAGAAGGCCATGATCGTAGATCTTCCCGATACCACTACCTCCAAGATCTCCAAGAAGATCATGTCCCTGCGCGAGCAAGGCGGTGTGATCGCCTTGGGTCGTGTGTTGACATTGGTGGTGGTGACCAAGTCCGGGCAGGAAGAAGAAGCCATCGAGGCAGCCAATGAGGCCAGCCGGGAACACCCCTGCCGGATCATTGTCCTGGCCGACGCCGGCGTTGAAGGCCCGGACCGGCTCGACGCGCAAATCCGTGTCGGTGGGGACGCCGGCGCGTCCGAGGTCATCGTGCTGCGAGGCCACGGCCACATGGCCCACGAAAGCGAATCCCTGGTCGCGGCCTTGCTCCTGCCGGACGCCCCGATCGTGGCCTGGTGGCCGCACGGCGCCCCGGAAAGCGCCTGTGAAACCTCCATCGGCCGGATCGCGCACCGCCGCATCACGGACTCAGCCAATGAACCGGACCCCCGCCGGGCCTTGGAGAACATCCGCGCCACGTACAAGGCCGGCGACACCGACCTCGCCTGGACCCGCCTGACCAACTGGCGCATGCAACTCGCAGCAGTCTTCGACCAGGTGGACGGGGACCCCGTGTCGGCCGTTGCCGTTGAAGGCGCCTCCGACTCCCCCAGCACATTGCTGCTTGCCGCCTGGCTGAGCCTTGCCCTGCAGGCTCCTGTCACGATCGTGGCAGATCCTGCCGGCACGGGCATCCGCCGAGTCCGCCTCACCCGCGCCAGCGGCGACGTGCAGCTGTTCCGCCCCGGCTTGTCCGTGGCGGAGCTGACGCAGCCCGGACAGCCAGCGCAGCGCATCACGCTCCCGCGCCGGAGCCTGAAGGATTGCCTCGCTGAAGAACTCCGCCGGCTCGATCCGGACGAAGTCTTCGGAGAAGTGATTACGATGGGACTGCCACTTACCAGCCAAAGGAGAGTCCAGACCAGTGCACGCTGAGCCAAGAGTAAGCATCCACCCCGATTCCAAGGTGTTGATGGCCGCCATTGCGGCGCGTCTCATCACCAAGCTCGTGGATGTCCAGGACAAGCACGGCGAAGCGACGGTGGTGCTCACTGGGGGAACCGTTGGCATTGGTACGTTGAAGGCAGTAGCCGACTCTGCTGCTGCCCCTGCAGTCGACTGGTCGAAGGTCAATTTCTGGTGGGGTGACGAGCGATTTGTTGCCGCAGACAGTGATGACAGGAACACACGCCAAGCACATCACGCCCTGTTGGCCCACCTGCCGGTGGATCCTTCCCGGATTCACGAGCCCGGATCAACGGACCAGTTCGGCACCGCGGAGGAAGCTGCTGCAGCCTACGCTGAAGAACTCAAAGGAGCGGCCGAGGCCGAGCACGCCGCCGACACCTCTGATGACCGGCCCGAGCAAGCCGGAATTCTACCCCGCTTCGACATCCTTCTTCTGGGCGTAGGTCCGGATGCCCACGTAGCGTCGCTGTTCCCCGAGCAGGCCGGCATTCGTGAGAAGGAGCGCACCGTGGTGGGCGTTGAAAACTCTCCCAAGCCGCCGCCGTCGCGCATTTCACTGACACTGCCGGCCATCAACACCGCCCAGGAAATCTGGATGGTTGTTGCCGGTGAGGACAAGGCTGGGGCAGTCGGCCTGGCCTTGGCTGGTGCCAACCCGGTCCAGGTCCCGGCGGCAGGTCCCGCCGGCCGCGCGAGGACCCTGTGGCTTATCGACGAGAATGCAGCCTCACGCGTCCCCCAGCAGCTGGTCCGGAAGGACCCCGCGGGCGCGTAACCGCTCCAACGCTCCAGCCAGGACCGCTTCGGCGTCTTGGTTGGAGCGTCTCTCTTTAACGTAGTCCAAATGGGATTTGAAGAGTTCGTCCGGCCTTGTTGAGGCGGGATGGCCAGGATCCCGCGACGCGGGCAAGCCGCACTTCGGACAATCCCAGTTCATGGGTATTTGATCGTCGGGAAGCTTAAGGAAAACAAGCCGCGTCTCGTGTCCCTTGGAGCACCAATAGGGAACCCGAATACGCGGCAGTTGTTCACCTGCGCCGTGGTCGCTTTGGTTCCTCGGAGCGGAACCTTGGGTTACACCTACGCGGGTGCCCCGATAACCAGGCGTGCCATGAACCATTTTCGAACCCCTAGCGACTCGGTGGTCGGCCCTCACGGCCCGTGGGCCTTGCGGCCAACACGCCCAGTCTAATGCGAGTGTTCGACGACGGCACCAGACATTGGTGCCTCAGGGCAAAAAAGGGGAGGTTCCTTTCAAGGAACCTCCCCTTTTTGGGGATGACTAGGAGTCGCCGCCTGAGGTGAAGCGCATGATCAACCCAAGGCCGATGATGACAACACCCCACGTGATGCCCAGAATGATGGTGAACCGGTTAAGGTTGCGCTCGGCTACCCCGGACGAACTCAATCCGGAGCTCATACCGCCACCGAACATGTCGGACAAACCGCCGCCACGCCCTTTGTGCAGGAGGATGAGCAGCGTCAGCAGAAGGCTGGTGATGCCCAGCAGGATCTGCAGAATGACTTGAAGAACGTCCACGACGGCCTTTCGAAGAAGCGGAAAACGGGAGCCGGACTAGTCCGTGACGAGGTGGCTCTCGAACCTGACAATGTTAGCAAACTCAGCGGGGTCCAGGCTGGCGCCACCCACGAGCAATCCGTCAACGTCGCTTTCAGCCATGATGGCGGCAGCATTGTTGGCCTTAACGGAGCCGCCATACAGCAGCCGGGTCTTCGCGGCGACTGACTCGTCGAAGAGTTCGGCAAGCTCCGCGCGGATGGCTGCGCACATTTCCTGAGCGTCCTCCGGACCGGCAACTTCCCCTGTGCCGATGGCCCAGACAGGTTCGTAGGCAACGACGAGTTCGGCGGCCTGCTCGGCCGTGAGCCCTTCGACGCCGGCGCGAAGCTGGGCCAACGTGTGCTCCACGTGGGTACCGGCCTGGCGGACTTCGAGGCCTTCGCCGACACAAAGAACGGGAGTGACGCCGTGACGGAATCCAGCCTTCACCTTTGCGTTGAGGACGTCATCGGACTCGTTGTGAATCGTGCGGCGCTCACTGTGGCCAACCAGGACGTATGCGCAGCCCAACTTGCTCAGGAACTGGCCGGAGATGTCGCCGGTGTAGGCGCCGGAGTCGAACTGGGAGAGGTCCTGGCCGCCGTAGACAACATCGAGCTCGTCGCCCTGCACCAGGGTCTGTACGCCGCGGAGGTCGGTGAACGGTGGGAACACAGCGACTTCGGCACGGTTGTAGTCGTGCTTCGCGTCGGACAGCGTCCAGGCGAGCTTCTGCAGCAGGGTGATGCCCTGGACGTGGTCCATGTTCATCTTCCAGTTGCCTGCGATGAAGGGCTTGCGGACAAAATTGCCGTTGGCAGAGGTAGTCACATGAACTCCAAAGAATGCGTTGAGATATGGAACGGGGGGGGGGGGCGAGGGCGCGGGAGGGCGAGGGCGCCGGACGGAGCGCGGGAGGGAAGGAGGCAAAATGTGACTAAGAAGAAAAGAGCTAA
>NZ_JAJOHP010000052.1:0-36392 GCF_021109375.1 Arthrobacter sp. AK01 | reverse complement strand
CGGGGTGGGCGTCGCAGTTGCAGTACGGGTAGACGTCGGCGTCGGGGTGGGCGTCGCAGTTGCAGTACGGGTAGACGTCGGCGTCGGGGTTGCAGTGCGAGTAGAAGTGGGAGTCGCCGTCGGGGTTGCAGTGGTAGCAGTAGGCGACGACGTGGGTGCCGTGGCGGTTGTCGTCGGTGTCGGCGTCGGCGTCGTGCACCCAGCGAGAGCCAACGCGATCACCGCCCCAAGCATTGAGACCTTGAGTTTCATGACATGTTCCTTTGGGGTAGCAGCCACACATCGGCTGCTGCGGCGCCGGATCCCCACTCCCGGCTCTTTTGTCACCCGCCGAGGCAGGGATTTTAGCCAGGGTGAACGTCCTGGCATGGCTCGATGACGAGCGTCAGTTTTTACTCGACATGCTGCAGTGCGACGCGTGCGGGCCATATGTCCGGCGCCATCGAGCGAGCAAGCGCAACCCGTCAGTCAGGGCTGCAACGACCTTGAAGACCCAAAAGGGTGGCCGTCAGCCCAGCTTACGTGAAGCGCTCAGCACCCTGCCGATTGTTACGCAGATCACATTTTGCCATTTCGATGCTTCGCTGCCAACCACGCCGTTCGCACGGCACAGCTTGCAGCGAGCCATCGAATCGGGCTTTTCCACATAGGGCAGCATGCTCCTGTTCGTGCCGCCACGCTCCTTCAAAGCTTGTTCCATGGCGAACAACAACAAAACAGGGCTCCCCCCAATGATGGATTTGTGGCGGACCAGCGAGCTCCATGAACTGGGGTTCAACGACAGAAGGATTGCAGCACTGGTGCAAGTCGGCGATCTGGTACGACTACGCCGGGGTTGCTACATCCGCGGCAGTACATGGGCCGCTCAAAAACCTTGGGTACGCAGCCGGCAGTTGATCGCCGCGCACGCTCACGGAACACTTACGACGTCGACTGGCGGCTTGGTCTACAGCCACACCTCGGCAGCACGCCTGCACGGACTGTTTCTCTGGGACGTGGATGACCGCGTGCACATCACAACCGATTCAAGCGCATCGCGATCGTCCCACGGCCACGACGCTGTTGCCCATGGTCGGGCCCTTGAAACCAACGAAATAATGCTTATCAACGGCATGCCTTGCACCTCCTTGGAACGAACCGTTGCTGACTGCGGCCTCTTACTGAACTACAAGCAATCCTTAGTGCTGATGGACCACGCCCTTCGAAAAGGTGCTGACGCCCACAAGCTGCAACTGATGTGCGAGTCCCTGGCCGGGCGCAACGGAGTCCTCGCCCTACGCCGGGCATTGGAGAGTGCGGACGCACGCTCCGAGTCACCAGGTGAAACCCTGACCCGCGAGTTGCTCCAGCGCTTACGGATCGATCTTCCTGAATTGCAAGTGGAGGTGTCATCACCTGAGGGTTCTCATCGACTGGATTTTGCTTGGCGGGACAAGAAGGTTGCCCTGGAGTTCGATGGGAAGGTGAAGTACTTCGACTACGCACCAACCTCCGAGGTCATCTTCAAGGAACGCCAGCGCGAAAAGGCCCTCATGGCACAGGGCTGGAAGTTCATTCGGATCAAGTGGCAGCACTTGTTTCGGGAGCAGGAGTTCAAATCAACCGTGCTTGGGGTCCTACGCAGCACCACCTAGGCAGTACCGAGGCCCCGTTTCGGGGGTTCGCTGCGTAGGACGCCGGGCGCACGGCACGTTCTGCAGCGAAGCATCGAAACGGGCAGCACACAGCGGGCCAGAAGGCACGCAAAAAGCGGGCGATACCTCCCCAGGTATCGCCCGCCTCGTTGGCTCTGTTGCGCAGAGTCCGCGCCCCCAAGTGCCTAGGGGCGCTGCCGGCCGAACACCGGGAGCGCGCGCAGCCAACGGGAGAACCCGCCGGCTTTGCGGTCACAGTCGGCCGGAATGTAGAAGTCGGGATCTGTTGCACCAAAGGGCAGGTACAGCTCCTGACCGGGCGCCGGGAATTCCACGACGTTGTTCGTATCCTTCGAGTCCATCTGTTCCTCCTCTTTCTCATGCACACAGTTTCCGCTCTTCGGAAAACTTTTATTGTTATGTGGAAAGTGTAGGCAGCTGCGAAACAACGCGTCAAGACCCCCTCCGGAGCAAAGTGAGTTGCCGCGGTCACATTTGGATGGTTCATAACGATCCTCCGGAACCCATGTACATCTGCCGAAATCATGCGCTACTCTCGAATGAGTTCGTGGCGTAGGTCACGTAACCTGAGAGCAGCAGGCAGGGTCGTAATGAGCTGGCATCCATGGATGCTGGCTCTTTTTTGTTGGGTCGGCTCCACCAGAAACGCAGTGGAAACACGCGCTTAATTTCATTGATGGAACGTAGGTTCCACCTCACAGAAGTTGGGATATGACCATGAGCAACAACATCGTCCTCGGCGAAAACCAGTACGGCAAAGCAGAAGTCCGCGTCGTCAAGGTCACTCGGGATACGGACCGCCACCACATCGAAGACCTGAACGTCACCTCGCAGCTGCGCGGCGATTTCCAGGCCGCACATCTCGAAGGCGACAACGGCCACGTCGTTGCCACCGACACCCAGAAGAACACGGTCTACGCGTTCGCTCGTGAAGGCATCAACTCCCCCGAATCCTTCCTCTTGCGCCTCGCAGACCACTTCACCGGCGGTTTCGACTGGGTCACCGGCGGCCGCTGGGAAGCCGAAGCCTACAGCTGGGATCGTATCCAGGCCCACGGCGAGGGACACGACCACAGCTTCGTCCGCAACGGGCAAGAGGTGCGTACCGCCGTCGTCGTCCGTGATGGCGCAACCACCCACCTTATTTCCGGCCTCAAGGACCTGACCGTCCTTAAGACCACGCAGTCCGGCTTCGTCGGCTACCCGCGCGACAAGTACACCACCCTGCCGGAGACCACGGACCGCATCCTGGCCACCGACGTATCCGCCCGCTGGCGCTACAACACCAACCTGGATTCCGCCGGCACGGACTTCAACAAGAGCTACGAGGACATCAAGGCACTCCTGCTTGAAGGCTTCACCGAGAACTACTCCCACGCCCTGCAGCAGACGCTGTTCGACATGGGCAAGAAGGTCCTGGAAGCACACAGCGAAGTGGACGAGATCAAGTTCTCCATGCCCAACAAGCACCACTTCCTGGTTGACCTGAGCCCGTTCGGCCTGGACAACCCCAACGAGGTCTTCTTCGCGGCTGACCGCCCGTACGGCCTCATCGAAGCCACGGTCCAGCGCGAGAACATCCCCGCTGCACCGGTTGCCTGGAGCGGCATCGCCGGCTTCTGCTAAGCCCACACCGAAACCGCACTAAACCGCACCACCAACGGGTTTGTGTGCAGGTCCCGAACAACGGCGCCCCGTCAACGCTGGATCTGCACACAAACCCGACCCCAAAAACCTAAAGATTTTGTTAGCCAGACACAGTTAGCCAGACGAAGACGTCTGCCATGAACCCAGAAAGTCTGCCATGAACATCAAAAAGAAGTCCCGCCCTGCGAATACCACCTCTTCGCAGAAGCATCAGCCGGAACGCCCCGAGGACAAGCGCCTCTCCATCGGAAGCACGTTCGCCTACGGCTTCCAGCACGTCCTCACCATGTACGGCGGAATCATTGCCCCGCCCCTGATCATCGGCGCAGCGGCCGGCATGAACTCCCAGGACATCGGCCTCCTCATCGCCGCCTGTTTGTTTGTGGGCGGGCTCGCTACCATCCTTCAGACGGTGGGCATCCCGTGGTTCGGCTCGCAGCTGCCGCTGGTCCAGGGCGTCTCCTTCGCCGGCGTTTCCACCATGGTGGCGATCGTCCAGGGCGGCGGTGGAATCCAGGCGGTGTTCGGCTCCGTCATTGTGGCCTCGCTGATTGGCCTGGCGATCACTCCCCTGTTCTCCAAGATCATCAAGTTCTTCCCGCCGGTTGTTACCGGAACCGTGATCACCACCATCGGCCTGACACTGATGCCCGTCGCTGCTAACTGGGCCATGGGCGGCAACGCCAAGGCCGACAACTACGGCAGCATGGCCAACATCGGACTCGCAGCTGCAACCATGGGCGTCGTCCTGCTCCTGAGCAAGGTGGGCAACGCCGCCATTTCGCGGCTCTCGATCCTGCTGGCCATGGTCATCGGCACCATCATCGCGTTGGTGGCCGGCATGGCCGACTTCTCCAAGGTTGGCCAGGGCGACATCGTCGCTTTCCCCACACCCTTCGCCTTCGGCGCTCCCACCTTCGAAATCGCAGCGATCATCTCCATGCTCATCGTCATCCTGGTGACCCTGACGGAGACCTCGGCGGACATCATCGCAGTGGGCGAAATCGTGGACACCAAGGTTGACTCCCGCCGCATCGGCGACGGCCTCCGCGCAGACATGCTCTCCAGCGCCATCTCCCCGCTGTTCAACTCCTTCACGCAGAGCGCCTTCGCCCAGAACGTGGGACTGGTGGCCATCACGGGCATCAAGAGCCGCTTCGTGGTCAGCGCCGGCGGCCTCATCCTGGTCATCCTCGGCCTCCTGCCGATCCTGGGCCGGGTTGTCGCAGCGGTTCCGACGCCCGTCCTGGGCGGCGCCGGCGTCGTGCTGTTCGGTACGGTTGCCGCCAGTGGTATCCGCACCCTGGCCAAGGTTGAGTACAAGAACAACATGAACCTGATCATCGTGGCTGCTTCGATCGGCTTCGGCATGATCCCCATCGCCGCCCCGAAGTTCTACGACCAGTTCCCGTCCTGGTTCGCCACGATCTTCCACTCAGGCATCAGCTCGGCAGCCGTCATGGCGATCCTGTTGAACATCCTCTTCAACCACTTCAAGGCCGGCAACTCGGACAACCAGTCCGTATTCGTGGCCGGCACTGACCGCATCGTCAGCGAAGAGGACATCAAGTGCCTGAGCGAAGGCGACCGCTTCGAGAACGGCAAGCTGATCGACGCCGACGGCAAGGAAGTTCCGCTCAAGACCTCCAGCGCGTCGGAGCACTAGCACCCTTCCGCAGATAACAGGCGGCAGTGTTTTCCTTGGGGGACACTGCCGCCTTTTGTCGCGTCGCACGCAAGCCCGCCCGGAATGTACGACGGCGGCACTCGGCTTTGAGGGCAGCCCACCTTGCGCAGGCCCACACTTGGTCTCCCGAGATAACAAAAGATGGCAATGTTCTTGGGAAACATTGCCATCAAATGCCAACTCGGCGGGAAGTTAGTTCTGGTTGAGCTCCGCGGAGATCGCCCTGGCTGCTTCACGCAGCATGGGCACGGCGCGGTCGGCGAAGCTCTGGTCCACGCGGGTGATCGGCCCGGAGACAGAGATCGCGGTGGGCGTGGGAGCGTTGGGCACAGCCATCGCGAAGCAGCGGACGCCGAGCTCCTGCTCTTCCTCGTCGATGGAGTAGCCGCGTTCGCGGATGAGCTTGAGGTCTGCGAGCAAGGAGTCGATGTCACCGATGCTCTTGGCCGTGGGGGTCGGCATGCCGGTGCGGGCAACGATGCCGCGCACAACCTCGTCGTCCAGCTGGGCGAGGATGGCTTTGCCCACGCCGGTATCGTGCGTGTGGGCCCGGCGGCCCACCTCGGTGAACATGCGCATGGAGTGCATGGACGGGACCTGGGCGACATAGATGACCATGTCGGAGTCAAGGACGGCCATGTTGGAGGTCTCGCCGAGGCGTTCCACCAAGGTCTTCAACTGCGGACGGGCCACGGCACCGAGCTGCTTGCTGGCGCCTTCGCCGAGCCGGATCAGCCGGGGGCCCAGCGCGTAGCGGCGGTTGGGCAGCTGACGGATGTAGCCCAGGGACACCAACGTGCGGAGCAAGCGATGGATGGTGGGCAAGGGGAGGTCAGTGGACGACGAGAGCTCACTCAAAGTGACGTCGCCGCCTGCGTCCGTAATCAGTTCCAGCAGTTCAAAGACGCGCTCAACGGACTGCACGCCTCCGGAGGCTTTTTCAGCCATTCCCTTGTCTCCAATGACTCAGATTCCGACAACTCTTATCCGCATCGTGAAAAGAATTGCTTAGAACACCCAACATACAGCACGTCGGCAAGCTGCGCGATGACACCGAAGATGACCGGGCAGGGGGTTGTGTTTCCACTTTGTAGATAATAATATCCATAATACGAAAACATTCAGTTTGGAACGGCGGCCCGGGAACGGGCCTAACAGGAGGAATTTCAATGGCGAATCCGAGCCCCGGAAACTCGATCACCCTGCGCGTCGCCGCACCGTCGAGCTTCACCGCTACCAGCGAACTGGCAGCAGCCGTCGGCGCAGCCGGTGCAGCAATCACCGCGCTGGACGTCACGGAATCCCACCACGAGACGATCGTTGTTGACGTCACCTGCAACACCACCGACGACGACCACGCCGCCCGCGTCAAGGACGCCCTGAACGCCCTCGACGGCGTCACCGTCCAGCACGTCTCGGACCGTACCTTCCTCATGCACCTCGGCGGCAAGCTCGAGGTGGTCCCCAAGGTAGCCCTGCGCAACCGCGACGACCTCTCGCGTGCCTACACTCCCGGCGTCGCGCGTGTTTGCATGGCCATCGCAGAAGACCCGGCCGCTGCCCGCAACCTGACGGTCAAGCGCAACACCATCGCCGTCCTCACTGACGGTTCGGCCGTCCTAGGCCTGGGCAACATCGGCCCCGCCGCGGCACTGCCCGTCATGGAAGGCAAGGCTGCGCTGTTCAAGCAGTTCGCCAACGTTGACGCCTGGCCGGTCTGCCTGGACACCCAGGACACCGAAGAAATCATCATGATCGCCAAGGCCATGGCCCCCGTCTACGGTGGCATCAACCTCGAAGACATCGCTGCACCGCGCTGCTTCGAAATCGAGAACCGCCTCCGCGAAGAGCTGGACATCCCCGTCTTCCACGATGACCAGCACGGCACGGCAATCGTCACGCTCGCCGCCCTGGTCAACGCCCTCCGCGTTGTGGACAAGAAGCTCTCCGAGGTCAAGATCGTGGTTTCGGGCGTCGGCGCTGCCGGCTCCGCCATCATCCAGCTCCTCAAAGCCCAGGGCGCGCAGCACATCATCGCCGCCGGCCGCTCCGGCGCCATCCACTCCGGTGAGGAATACGGCGACGAGCACCGCAGCTGGATCGCCGCGAACACCAACGAAGAAGGCTTCTCCGGCACCCTGCACGACGCCCTCAAGGGAGCGGACGTCTTCATCGGCGTCTCCGCCCCGCACGTGATCGGCGAGGAGCAGGTCGCTTCGATGGCCGAAGACGCAATCGTGTTCGCCATGGCCAACCCGACACCGGAAATCGACCCGGTCATCGCTTCCAAGCACGCAGCCGTGGTTGCCACCGGACGCAGCGACTTCCCGAACCAGATCAACAATGTGCTGGCCTTCCCCGGCTTCTTCCGGGGCCTGCTGGACGCCGGAGCATCGGACATTACGCCGAACATGCTGGTGGCCGCCGCCGAGGCAATTGCCAACCGGGTGGCTGACGATGAGCTCAACGCGAGTTACATTATCCCCAGCGTCTTCGATCCCCATGTTGCCGCCGATGTAGCGACCGCCGTAGCCAATGCTGCGCACGCCAACGCCGCCAGCGCACTCTAGAAAAGGACACCGCCACATGGCTATCACAGTCACTGATCCCCGGCCGATCGATCGCGCCGAGGAAATCCTCACCCCCAAGGCACTGGCCTTCATCGAGGAACTGCACAAGCGCTTCGCCGGCACCCGCAACGAGCTGCTCGAGGCACGCGGCGTCAAGCGCCAGAAGGTTGCCGACACCAGCCGCCTGGACTTCCTCCCCGAGACCCAGGACATCCGCGACGGCGACTGGAAAGTCGCCGAGGCACCGGCAGCTTTGCAGGACCGCCGCGTCGAAATGACCGGCCCTGCCACCCCGGCCAAAATGGCGATCAACGCGCTGAACTCCGGCGCCAAGGTGTGGCTCGCGGACCTCGAAGACGCCAGCACGCCCACGTGGCCGAACGTCATCGACGCCATCCTCAACCTCCGCGACGCCGCCCAGGGCACCCTGAGCTACACCTCCCCTGAGGGCAAGGAATACCGCCTCCGCACCGACGCTCCCCTGGCTGTCGTCGTGGCCCGCCCGCGTGGCTGGCACATGGAAGAACGCCACCTGCTGATCGACGGCGAACCCACCGTAGGTGCACTGGTGGACTTCGGCCTGCACTTCTTCCACATCGCCAAGCAGCTCCTCCTCAACGGTCACGGCCCGTACTACTACCTGCCCAAGATGGAGAGCCACCTCGAGGCACGCCTCTGGAACGACGTCTTCGTCTTCGCCCAGGACTTCCTCGGCATCCCGCAGGGCAGCGTCCGCGCCACCGTGCTCATCGAGACCATCCCGGCAGCGTTCGAGATGGACGAGATCCTCTACGAACTGCGCGACCACGCCTCGGGCCTGAACGCCGGCCGCTGGGACTACCTCTTCAGCATCATCAAGTACTTCCGTGATGCCGGCGAAGAGTTCGTCCTCCCGGACCGCGCCACCGTGGCCATGACGGCACCGTTCATGCGCGCCTACACCGAACTCCTGGTCAAGACCTGCCACCACCGCGGCGCCTTCGCCATGGGTGGCATGGCCGCCGTCATCCCCAACCGCAAGCAGCCCGACGTCACCGCCGCAGCCTTCGACAAGGTCCGCGCCGACAAGACCCGCGAAGCGAACGATGGCTTCGACGGCTCCTGGGTGGCACACCCGGACCTGGTTTCCACCTGCCGCGAAGTCTTCGACTCCGTCCTCGGCGACCGTCCCAACCAGCTGGACAAGCAGCGCCCCGAGGTGAGCGTCACCGCTGAGCAGCTCATCGACGTCGCCTCCGCCGAAGGCCACGTCACGGAGGCAGGCCTGCGCCTGAACCTGTACGTCGCCGTCGCCTACACCGGCGTCTGGATCTCCGGCAGCGGCGCAGTTGCCATCCACAACCTCATGGAAGACGCCGCAACTGCGGAGATCTCCCGCTCGCAGGTCTGGCAGCAAATCCGCAACAAGTCCGTCCTCGCGGACACGGGCAACACCGTGACCCGCGAACTCGTCACCCGCATCCTCGGAGAAGAAACCGAGCGCCTGCGCATCGAATTCGGCGACGAGAACTTCAAGGCCTACTACGAGCCCGCATCCAAGCTGATCGAGGACATCTGTTTGTCCGACGACTACACGGACTTCCTCACCACTCCCGCGTACGAGCTGGTGGGCTGAGATGGGCTCATTCTCTTCCTCTGATCTGGCCCACATCGAGTCGCAGCTTGAGGCGACGGACCAGCTGCTGGACCGCAACTACCCCGGTGACGACGGCTCACGCCAGCCCATCCACACCGTCTACATCCCGGCCGACCGCTTCACGCCTTCCCTTGCGGCAGAGTGGGGCGCCCAGGCACTCGCGACGGCGGACGCTCACGGCGGCCTGGAGAAGCTGGGACAGTTGCTGGGCCAGGAGTCTCACCTGGCTGCCGCTGTCGCAGAGCGTGTGGCGGCGAAGCTTTCTGCTGAGCCGATCGAAGACCTCCGTCTGGACTTCGAAGACGGCTACGGCGACCGCGGCGACGAGGCAGAGGACGCCGACGCCGTTGCTGCCGCCAACGCTGTTGCTGCTGCCGTTGCGGCCGGGACAGCTCCGCCGTTCATCGGCATCCGCTTCAAGTGCTTCGAAGCCCCCACCCGGGCCCGCGGCCTGAAGACCCTGGACCTGTTCGTCTCCACGTTGGCCGCCGCCGGCGAACTCCCGGACGGGCTGATCCTCACCCTGCCCAAGGTCACCACGGTGGCCCAGGTCCAGGCCATGGACTTCGCGGTATCCCGGCTGGAGGAAGTCCACGGGCTTCCCGCTGGCCGGCTTCGCTTCGAGGTGCAGGTGGAAACTCCGCAGCTCATCATCGGCGCGGACGGAACCTCCCCTGTAGCCCAACTCCCCCACGTCGTTCCGGGCCGTATCAGTGCCCTGCACTACGGGACGTACGATTACAGCGCCTCGCTGGGGATCTCCGCCGAATACCAGTCCATGGAGCACCCGGTGGCCGACTTCGCCAAGGAAGTCATGCAGCTCGCCGTCGCCGGAACGGGCATCCGCCTGTCCGATGGTTCCACCAACATCATCCCCGTCGGCGACGGCGTTGAGGACGCTTGGAAGCTGCACGGCCGCCTGGTCCGACGTTCCCTGGAAAACGGCTACTACCAGGGCTGGGATCTCCACGCCGCCCAGCTCCCCAGCCGCTTCTCGGCGTCGTACGCTTTCTACCGCGAAGGCCTGCCCGCAGCGGCCCTGCGCCTCCGCAATTACGTGGAGCGCACCGAAGGCGGAGTCATGGACGAGCCCGCCACGGCCCGCGCCCTTGCCGGCTTCGTCCTCCGCGGCGTCCAGTGCGGCGCAGTGGGGACCGACGAAGTCAAGGCGCTTGCCGGCGTCGAACTTTCACAGCTGACCGCACTGGCGCACCCGCGGCTCGCACAACCAACTTCGCACTGATAGGAGCATCTCGCATGGGCAAGTACTACTACCCGCAGGGCGGCCTGCCGCCGCAGACCCAGCTGACCACCGAGCGGGCCATCGTCACCGAGGCTTACACGGTGATCCCCAAGGGCGTCATGACGGACATCGTCACCAGCAACCTTCCGGGCTTCTCCAACACGCGCTCGTGGATCATCGCGCGGCCGATCTCCGGCTTCGCCACCACGTTCTCCCAGCTGATCGTGGAGATCGCACCGGGCGGCGGGGCTCCGAAGGCCGAGTTCGAGGCCGGCGTTGAAGGCGTCATCTTCGTTACCAAGGGCCAGGTCAACCTGACCCTCGACGGCGAACTGCACCACCTCGAAGAGGGCGGCTACGCCTACCTTGCTGCAGGTTCGGAATGGGGCCTGGAGAACGTCTCCGACAACATCGTTTCCTTCCACTGGATCCGCAAGGCCTACGAGCGCCTGGAAGGTTTCGAGGCCAAGTCCTTCGTGACCAACGAGAAGGACGTGGAACCCACCTCCATGCCGGATACGGACGACGTCTGGAAGACCACGCGCTTCACGGACTCCAGCGACCTCGCCCACGACATGCAGGTCAACATCGTCACTTTCCAGCCCGGCGGCGTGATCCCCTTCCCGGAAACCCACGTCATGGAGCACGGCCTGTACGTCCTGGAAGGCAAGGCCATGTACTTGCTCAACAACGACTGGGTTGAGGTGGAGGCCGGCGACTTCATGTGGCTGCGCGCGTTCTGCCCGCAGGCTTGCTACGCCGGCGGTCCGGGCGAGTTCCGTTACCTGCTGTACAAGGACATGAACCGCCAGGTGAAGCTCACCTAGTCCGTTCCTCGCTTGCGCCGAGATCGCCGGAAAGCTGCCAGTTCGTCTGGAGTTTTCCGGCGATTTCGCGTTTGTCAGCGAACTCAGCGGCGGCGGCCCATGGCGAGCCCGGCCCAGAACGCGAGAAGAAGCAGGCCAATGCCCGCGATGCCCAGTCCGAGCTGCGTTTCCTTGCTGATGAATGAGCCGTTGTCTCCCACGAACACCTCATTGCTCAGCGGCGCATAGGCAAACCAGCCGACGTTCGTCTCCAGGTTGCTCCACGCGAGCACCACGCCCACGATGACCGCGATCAGCCCCAGCAACGGCACGACGACGGCAGAGACTCTGCGGCCAGGCTTCGGTGTGCTGTGTTCCCCAAGTTTGTGTTCCCCCATGCGGCCGAGTCTAGCCCGCGCGCCCGCCCAACTGAGTCGCAGTTAAGGCCGCTTTGAGGGCTCAGAACGGCCTCAACTGCGACTCAGTTGGGTTTGCCGGGGCCGCCGGCGATTCTGTAGGACTCCTGCAGTAACTCGTCGAGTTCGTCGACGTCAATGTTCTCCAGCCGGATCAACATGAGCTGCGGGGATTGGTCGTGATGCGGGGTCCAGAAGAACGTATCGGGTTCCATGGCTGCGAGCGCTTCGCGTTCGTCGGTTTTCACTGTGCCCACGCCCTCTTCCCAGATACGTGCCATGAGGCTCTTGGCGAACCATGCGGGCTGCCCCCAGCTTGGACGCTCACTCACACCGGGCATGCCCAGGCAGATGCGCCTGACATCGTCTTCTGTGGCCATGGTTCACTGTGGCACTTGCGCTCCGCCAAGGACAAGAGCCCGCGGTAGCACCACCGTCGGGCGCTACTTGCCCATCCCGAGTGTCAGTCCCTCCGTCAGACGCCGGCCCAGCCATACGTAGATGATGAGCATCGGCAGGACCACGATCACCAGCCCGGCGAACAGTCCGCCCCAGTCAGCTCCCGAATACGTTTGTTGCTGCACGAAGGAAATCAGGGCGACGGGCAGCGTGTACTTCTCGGTGGATTGCAGGAGGGTCAGGGCCAGGAGGGTTTCGTTCCAGTGGGAGATGACCTGAAGGATGAAGGCGGTCAGGATGCCTCCCTTGGCCAAGGGCAACGTGATGCGCCAGAACGTGCCGAATGCCGTGGTGCCGTCCAGTGCCGCTGCCTCTTCCATTTCCAAGGGGAGGGATCGGAAGAATGCGGTCAGCAGGAAGACCGTGAAGGGCATGGAGACGCCGATGTACACGAGGTTCAGCCCGATGATGCTGTCCGTTAGATAGACCTTGTTCAGCATCACGAACAGCGGAATCAGGATGACCTGCGCGGGAATACCCAGACCCAGGATGAAATACAGGCTCAGGCCACGGGTCAGCCTGTTGTCCACGCGGCTCAGGTAGTACGCGCAGGGTGCGGCAATGGCTACGGTCAGGACCGAGGACACCACCGTGGTCAGCAGGCTGTTCCAGGTAGCCACCGCGAAGTCTCCCACGGTCCAGGCGCGGACGAAGTTGCCGAAGTCCAGGGACGATGGCACGCCCCAAGGGTCATCAAGAATGGCACGGGTATCCCGGAATGCCTGGGCAACCATCCACACCAGGGCTGCGATGCTGATCGCGACAACCAGCCACAGCAGCGCAACCCCGATCCCCCGGACGACGCTGCGCTCACCACGCAGTGCCGGGCTGACGCCGCGCCTTCCGCGTCTGCGTGGGGCGGTGATGGATCCCTGCAGTTTGTATTCGCTCATGACATTTCCTTTAGAACTCGACGGCGTCGCGACGCATGGCGCGGCGCAGCAGGACAACCAGGACGGAGATCAGGGCCAGGGACAACACAGCAGACGCTGTCGCGGCCCCATAGGCGGGCGTTGACTGTCCGGAGAAGGCGTTGACGTAGGTGTACACGGCAGCGGTCCAGCTCTGCGTTGGCGGCACGCCGGCCCCTGAGCTGCCACCGAAGACCCAGACGATCTCGAAGATTTTCACCGACGAGATGGTCCACAACACGGCGCAGGTCCCGAAAACATCCCACGTCAGCGGCAGGATCACGTACCGCAGGCGCTGGAAGGCAGACGCTCCGGCCAAGGCGCAGTCTTCGTAGTAGTACGGCGGGATACGGTCGACGCCGGCCATCAGGATGGTGGTGAAGTAACCAGTGGTGGTGCAAACAAGCGTGACCATGATGAGCGGGAAAATGTTGTCCTGAGCCAGCCACTTGGGCGGGTCGGTCACTCCGAGGGGCGCCAGGAGGCTGTTGACCATTCCTCCGGGGTTGAAGATGAAGCCGGCGAGGACACCGAATACCAGCGCATTGATGAGGTGCGGGAAGAAGATGACGTTGCGGGCAATCTTCTTCCCGGCCATATCCCTGAGCACCAGCGTCAACGCGAATGCCAGGACGAAGATCGCGGTCCCCACCACGAAGAGCAGAAGCAGGGTATTGCCGAATGAGGAAAGGAAGAGTTGGTCCCGGAAGATCCTGCCGTAGTTGTCCAGCCCAACGAACTTCATGGGGCCCGAGCCCGCCCATTTGTGCAGGCTGATCCAGACGGCTCCCAGTGCCGGAACGATGAAGAGGACCGTGTACAGAACGAAAGCCGGACCGACGAACGGAATCAGCAGCTTCTTGCGCTGCACGTCAATGGAGCTCCCTCCGGGACGGCTGCCGCGCCGCGGCTTACGGGGCGCCGGCTTCCGGGACTCCGGTCTTTGGGCGGGCGCACCGCCTGTCCTTGGCTCCGTCAGGTGGAGGGTCATCAGCTGTTGTCCTTCCAGTACTGGATCTGGGCGGCCTTCATTTTCGCGATGAAGTCATCGGCGGAGGTCTTCCCGAGGAACAGCTCGTCATCCTTGGGGAAGAAGACCTTCTCCATGAAGCCGGGGAAAGTCACGCCGTCGTTTTGCAGGTGCGTCGCCGGAGCCGCGTCAATGGCGGCTTTGACGCTTGCGACGGCGGGATCTACGGGAGCGTCCGACCTCACCGGAAGCACTTTGGCTTCCGTTCCAAGGGCGTTCTGGTACTTGGCGCCCAGCATGAATGCTGCGAGGCGCTGTGCGGGGACCTGGTTCTTGGACTTTGCCGGTACTGCGAAGCCGATGAAGTCCACACGGGCGCTGGCCGGCTTGTCGTCGATGGCCGGGAACTGGAAGGAAGAGTATTCGAATCCCGGGGCGGCGTAAGAACCGGTTTCGGTAGGCGTCCAGGAGCCGTTGAGGATCAGGGCCGCGTCGCCGTTTGCCCAAAGTTGCTGCTGCGCCGGAAACTTGCTCGCGTTGTAGCCACTGTTGAGGTATCCGCCGTTGACGAGGGTTTCAACCTTCCGGGCTGCTTCGAGCACTGAGGGGTCGTCCCAGCCTTCACCGGACTTGTCCTCAACAAGTGCCTTGAAACTGCCTGCACCCTTGAGCCGGAGCAGCGCCGTCACGAACCAGGTGGAGTTGTAGCCCGCAACGTCGCCGTCAGCCGCGATGGGAGCCGTTCCTCCAGCCTTCAGCTTGTCCAGGACCGCAATGAATTCATCCCAGGTAGCCGGCGGCTTGGCTTTGAGCTCCGGGTGCTTTGCGGCATCAAACCAGATGCCATCCGAGCTGACGCTGTAGGGAACCATCCACGGCTGTCCGTCTTCTCCCTTGAACACGCCATTGCTGGTGAACTTCTCTGGAATCACCGAACTGACCGTTTTGCCGTCCACCTCGTAGGAGTAGACCGACGTGAGCGGGCTCGCCTGGCCGGTTTCGCCAATCACGGGCGCTAGCTTTGCGAACGTTCCGTCCACCAGGTCCGGGACGTTGTTGGTGTTCAGCGCAGGGACGAGCTTCTCGGTGTTGCTGCGGCCCTGCCACTGGACACTGACTGTGGCTCCGGTTTCCTTTTCGAAATCGGCGATGGCGGCGGCGATGACCTTCTGCTGGGGCTCACCGTCTTTCCACATGGACCAGTAGTTGATGGTTTGGCCCGAAATGGAGCCGGAGATGTCCACGGCCTCGGCCGCGGTGGAGGCATCTGTGGCTCCACCGCATGCTGTGGTGGACAGGGCGAGTGCTGCACCCAACAGGGCGGCCAGCGGGCGAAGATGACGGGCTGTTTTGCCCATGGGAATCACCTTTCATGTGAGGGGGAACCGGCCGGATGCGGTTCAGTGAGACGACTCTCACAGTCATTGAAAGCAGGATTCAATGAGTACTTTTGAATGAGTCGGCACCGGTTACGGATCCCGGCGCGAACTGACCGAACCGAGGCCTGCAGTTCACTCCGATTAGGCATTTATTCCTCCTTTGGCGCTCCCCAACAATCAAGGTGATCAGCGCGGGCAGGCAGTGTCCGCGCTTCGGCTCCGAGCTAAAGAGGGAAATTGATACGACTGGGAATCATTGGCGCCGGTGCCGTGGCACACTTCCACGCCGAATCCGCTGGACGGATCAGCAACGTCCAACTGGCTGCAGTCTGCGACCTTCAAAGGGAACCGGCGGAAAGGGTTGCATCACCGTGGGGCGCCCAGGTCTATACCGACTATGTGGCGATGTTCGGCGAGGCTGGACTGGACGCAGTGATCATCAATACCCCGCATGCGCTGCATTTGGACATGGTGCTGGCCGCAGCCGAACACGGATTGCACGTCCTGGTGGAAAAACCCATGGCCACCACCGTGACCGACTGCGATCGCATGATCCAGGCCTGCCGCGACGCCGGAGTGTCCTTGGTCATCGGACAGATCCAGCATTTCCTGCCGGAGAAGCTGGCGGCCGAGGACGTGCTGGCCAGGGGCGAACTGGGCCAGGTCCGGATGATCCGCGACTACAGGACCACCGACTACCGCCCCGGCACCCGTCCGGAATGGTTCTTCAGCGAGGCCATGGCCGGCGGCGGGGCGCTGATGAACATCGGCGGCCATTGCCTTGACCGTTCCATCTGGTTCGGTGGGGCACCTGTCGAATCCCTCAATGCCTCCACCCTCAAACGCTTCGGTGTTCCGGTGGAAACGGACGGCGCCATCTCCCTGACGCTCCGCAATGGTGTCCATGTCAACGTCGTGGTTGTTTCCGACGCCACCCAGCGAATGGACGAAGTCCTCATCGTGTGCGAGCACGGCACAATTTCCTGCAGCCCGCACAGCGGAACGTTGGTCCGCAGCAACGGCACCACCCGCACCGTGTGGGAACCGCGGCCGCAGGATATCCAGGAGGGCTTCTTCCTGCAGTTGCAAGACTTCATCAGAGTGCTCGACGGCGGAACACCGAAAGTCAGCGTCGAACACGCCCGCCACATCGTGGAGGTGGTCCTGGCGTCCTACGCGGCCGCCGAGTCCGGTACCCCCTTGGTCCTCAATGAGTCCGGCGACGCCACGAATGCCAAGAGGATCCTGAGCGAAGTTCCCTAGGCGGTGCTGCCGGCTGCGGCCGTGCCGTCCCAGTTAGGTGGCGTAAAGGCCCCCAAGGGATCCTCCAGCACGGACGCAGTCTGGCCTGCCCCGGCCACCGGAAGCCAGCTTCCATCCAGCCCGGGGACCGCATGGCGCTGGAACCACTCCTGGAGTTGGGCCCTCATCCCGGCCACACGCCCGGCGTGCGCCGGTTCATCCACGAGGTTTTCCCGTTCATCCGGATCAGCCGCAAGGTCGTACAGTTCGTGGGGGCCATGCGGGTACCGGTGCACATACTTCCACTCCGCACTGCGGATCATCCGGACCGGGCCGTATTCGTCAAAGACCACGACGGCGCGGTCCCCGGCAGCGGCGGGCTGCCCACCGCCGTCGGGGTTCTCATCGCGCCCAGCCACTGCAGGGTCCGTCAGCCCGCGCAACAGCTCCGCGAAAGACTGCCCGGGACCGCGTTCGAAGGGCCGGACGTCCAGTCCTGCGAGTTCCAGAACCGTGGCCGCTACGTCGTAGGCGGACAGCAGCTCCGGGAGGACAACTCCTTCCTGGATCCGTCCCGGAAGCGCGAAGATCGCGGGGACTTTAACGGAGGAGTCGTAGACGTTCTGCGGGAAGGTCCCGTTGCCCTTTCCCCAGATGCCATGGTGGCCGCAGTTGAAGCCGTTGTCGCTGCTGAAGATGACAAGGGTGTTGTCCAGGACGCCCAGTCCTTCCAACCGGCGCAGGACCTCTCCGATCCCGGCGTCCATGGCGCTCACCGCCGCGAAGTAGCCCACCAAGGCGGCGCGGACGTCCGGCTCGCCGCCAATCGGCACACCATCCACGGTGGGCGTCCAAGGGTGGAGGGGCTCCTGCGGACAGCTGGCGAACCGGCAGTCGCTGTAGAGCTCCTCGAATTCGGGCGGGTGCTGGTCCTTCCAGGGTTTGTGGGGTGCGGTGTAGTTGAGGGCGAGGAAGAAGGGCCCGGGCTCCCTCGAGGCTTCGTCAAGGAAGTCCAGTGCGTCGCGGGTAATCGCGTCCGTCAAGTATTCGGTGACGGACTCCCGGTGGCTGGTGCCGCCGTCGAACCTGTACATCACTGACCGGTCATAAGGGCTGCCGCCACCCTCCAAAGCGAACCAGTGGCTGAAGCCTTTCCTCGGCATATCGTTGGCGCCCAGGTGCCATTTTCCGGAGAGCCCCAAGGTGTAGCCGGCGTCCGCCAGGGCATCCGTGAAAAGGGGCTGCCCCCGCAGGTAATCGACTGCTTCGGGACCCGTTTCGACGCCCGCCAAATAATCGTGGACGCCGTGGCGTGAAGGGATATCACCGGTCATGAGGCTGGCGCGGGCCGGAGAACAGACAGGCGAAACGCAGAAGAAGTTCTCCAAACGCGTCCCGCGGGCGGCGAGGGCATCCAGGTTGGGAGTGTGGATCTCGGAGTTTCCGGCGCAACCCAGCGCCCAGGCACCTTGGTCGTCGCTGAGGATGAAGATGATGTTCGGCTTTTCGTTGGACACCCTATATTGCTACGCAGCCTCGAGGCGAGGAATCAATGAGCATTCCCCAGTACCTTGCAGATCGCCAAAATTAGTATCTAAATACTCCCTAAACAGTGGGGCAAGATGGGAGGAATCGTCCGTTCACAGGTGGAGTTTGATCATGCCAAGGAAGAACCTCGAGCCCGTCCAGGCTGAACCCGCCTCCGCGACCATCCGCGACACGGCAAAGCAGAACCTGAAGTTCCAGAACCTCAGCGACAACCTGCGGCGAGGCATCATGGCAGGGACGTGGGCTGTCGGGACCAAGCTGCCCACCGAGCAGCAACTGTCCCTGGACACCGGGCTGTCGCTGACTACTGTGCGCCGGGCGTTCGAGGACCTGGTGGACAAAGGGCTGGTGGTCCGGCGGCAGGGTGCCGGAAGTTTCGTCGCCGCACCGCAGCGCTCGCAAAAGCGTTCCCGATACGTGATTGGTGTCCTCCTGCCGGACACCCAGCTTTACTACCCGCAGGTGCTGCAAGGTATCGAGGAACACCTGTCCTCCCGCGGCGCGAGCCTGCAACTTTCCACCTACCACTACGACTTCACCCGGGAGAACGCCAGCATCGACTTCCTCCTGGACGCCGGCGTAGATGGGCTCATCCTGGTGCCCACACTGACCGGTCTGGACAATCCCCAACAACGGGTGGCCGAGCTCATGGCCCTGCCGGTCCCGGTGGTATTGCTGGAGCGGAGCCTGGACGATTTGGGGCCGGGAGACCGGACCGAACACGTCTGCTCGGATCACCAGGGCGGAGCGTACGACGCCGTGATGCACCTCCATCGCTTGGGTCACCGAAAGATTGGGCTGCTCACGCGGGCGAACGAGGCCGCGCGCAGCAGCAACCCAACCCAGGCCGCGGTGATCGCAGGGTATGCGGCCGCCGTCGAAGCGTTGGGACTGGACACAACCGGGCACTACGACATGGCGTTCAGCGCCACCAAGCCGGAATGGGAGGCGGATCAGGCCGAGCACATGTTCCGGCTTCTTGCAGGCAGCGGTGCAACGGCGGCTTTGGTGTTCGGCGACCGGGAAGCTGCCCTGTTGGAAGGAGCCGCGGGGAGGCACGGGATCCGCGTACCGGAGGACCTTGCGTTGGTTTCCTATGACGATGAAATGGCTGATCTCGCGCAGATTCCCCTCACTGCGGTGTCCCCTGCCAAGCATCGGCTCGGCGTGATGGCGGCCGATGTCCTGTTGCGCCGGTTGACCGAGGGCGACGCTTGCCCGCTGTACCAGATCCGTTTGCGGCCAAGGATCGTGGTTCGTGATTCCTGCGGGGCCAAGCTCGTTAGCCATCTCTAGTTCGTTGCGGGGCCTGCTCTGCATCCTTTTCAGGGCCAAATAGCTCGCAGAACAGGCCCCGCAACAAGGTTTCTAGCGGCGGAGCTTCACTACCCGTGCCTGCCCGCTGAGCCCGGTGGTGTCCAGCGTCAGGGTCGTCTTGCCCGCAGTGTCCGTTCCCAGCGTGCCCGCGCCTTCCAGCACGCTTGACCACGTGCCTTCCGGCAGGGTGAGCGTGAGGCTGGCCGCCTTTTGCGTTGGCTCGCTGACAGCCAGGCTCAGGACGTTGCCGTGCCGGGAAAACACCACGCATGCCGGGCCGGAGGCGCCAAGGTCGCCTGCCGTTCCGGGCTTCCAGAACGTCGCTGCAGTGGTCTTCTCGGCTGTGAATTCCACCGACTGTGCCGTGGCGTCGTTGCGGATCACCACGTGCTTGTTGCCCTTTGCGAGCTTGCCGCACTCCTTCGCCGACGCCCCCGGGGCCACCAGGTAGGCGTAGCTCTTCGGTGCAGCACCCGCACCGTGATCGACGAAGATAGTTGCGTAATTCCGCTGCTGCACGGTGGTGCTGCCGTTGATGTTCACTCCCGACCAGCTTCCGGAACGGCTTTCCCGGAGCACGGTCAGCTGCGAGGAATCGAGCACCGCATAGCCGCCGAAACCTTCCAGGTGGACCCAGCGATCGTCACTCAGCACAGCAGCGTTGCCGGGCGTTGCCGCAATGGTGCCCGACGCCGTCGTGAGTGCATTGTTGCCTTGGTGGAGGTTGCGGTGGTCAACGATGCTTTCCACCCTGGCTCCGGAACCGGTGGTGATATCGGCGCCGAGGCAGACGGCGACGTCGCCGCTGACGAACCAGGACTTCCGGGCCGACAGGCCTGTGCGGCCGGGACCCACCAGGTGCTGTCCGACGGCGGCCACCTCACCAAGCGCGGCGGAACCGGTCCACTCATTGGCCGGGACGGCAGCACCCCATTCACCTTCCACCTTGTCCGGCAACGGGGTGGTGTCCACAGTGGTGCCGGGAAGGCGGTTGTAGTTGGCGGTGGCCCAGAAGGCGTCGTCGTACTGGCCCAGGTCCGCGGTGTGGAAGTAGGTCATGCCCGAACCGGTGTGATACCCGCGGTTGTTCTCACCGTTACCGCATTCGTACCAGGCAATGCGGTTACTGGCCATGGACAACGACAAAGCCCAGCCGGTCCCCCGGTGGATGGTGCGGTCCATGGCCGGGAAGAGCCGGTGTCCCGGGGATTCAGGCACAGGCGCGACGCCGGCCGCCAGCAGCTCTTTGACCAGGGCAGTCCGGGGCACGCTCGCCCCGGTCAGGATGGGGCGATAAGTGTTGCGCGTGATCCAGCCGGCGCAGAGCCCCCGCCACCTGCTTGCCGTCGCGCCGTCCATGGCACGGGCCAGGAGCAGGATGGCTTCGATGCTGGTCGCGGCAAGGTCGTATCCCGTGTTCGCTTCGCGGCTGATGCTCCTGCCACGAACGGAATCGGCCATGGCTCCGTTGATGATGAGCGGCGCGAACGATCCCTCGACGGCGTCGAAGAAGATGCTGCGCGACGGGTCGGAGACCTCGAAGCCAGTGCCGCCAAGCAGTGCGAAGAGTTTGGACAGTCCGTTCAGCAGCACTACACCGTAGGAGCCCGTGTATGGCGTAGTGCTGTGCTGGATGAAGGAGCCGTCCCGGAAGATTCCATCGCCGCTGGTGACGTACTGCCACACCTGGCTAAGGCCGGCGATGGCGTGCTGGAGCTTGGGCGTGTCCTCCCCGGCCAAGGACCGGATGATGATTCCCTGGCACAGGTCCACGCGGTTCGCTCCCACTGAGGTGATCTTGCCGCGCTTGGGCGGGAACTGCAGCCACGGGTCGGGGACAAAGTGGTCGATCGCGGCGGAGTAGGCCTGGATCTCCGCGGCGGAGAGCTCGGCGTGAAGCAGCACCATGGTGTCGGCCAAGGCCCGGGGCACACCGATCTCCCACGACCACCAGTTGCCAACTTCTTCCTTGGCGTCGTTGTAGCAGAGCGTATTGGCGTCAGCGAGTCCCGCTTTGATGTCTGCCAGCACCGAGGCATCCCCAAACACCGCCGCGGTGGGTGTCGCCCAAGCCGTGGCGAGTTGGGACAGGCGGGTGTACGTGGTGACCATTTCCGCGTCCTTGGCGAAGGACAGATCCGTGAAGACCGACGTCCGGCCGGGCGCACGGTTGAGCTTCGCCAAGGAGTCAGCTGCTTTGCTGTTCAGGGCCGTGATCGCTTTGGCGAAGTCCGGATCGCCGGCCTGGATGACATTTCGCCCGGTAATCTGGTCCACCCAGCGGGTTCGCAGCGCTGCGAATTGCGCGGCATCCGGTGCTGTTTCGGCCCATGCATTCTGAGCAAACATCGAGCTGACCACGGCTGCCAAAGACAGGGCACCGGCGCCCTGGAGAAGGGTCCTGCGAGGGAATTGAAGTGACAAGGAGTTGCTCCTAACACTCGTGGATGGGCATGGTCCGGCGTCTTTTGGCCGGTGCCCTCCACTGGCTTGCGTTGTAGTCAACGCGAAGTGGTAGGGAGGAATAAAGCAGTACCTTGCCTGCGCATCTGAACGTCGGGTCCCATTTCTGTCATGCCCCTTGGGTAGAGTGCTCCCCATGGATGACAAAGCGATGTTGCTCGGTTATTTGCGGCTCCGCAGGGCGGACCTGCTCGGAAAACTGGACGGCCTTGGCGAGTATGACGCCCGCAGGCCCATGACGCCCACGGGCACCAACCTGCTGGGCCTTGTGAAGCATGTGGCCAGCGTGGAGTTGGACTATTTCGGGGTGACCTTCGGGCGGCCAAGCGGCAGGGACATGCCCTGGCTGGCCGATGACGCCGAACCGGATTCCGATATGTGGGTACCCGTCACCGAGACGCGTGAGCAAATCCTGGAGCTGCACCACTTCTCGGCCAAGCACAGCGATGAGACCATCGAGTCCCTCCCCCTGGATGCGCCAGGTGTGGTGCCGTGGTGGTCGGAAGAGAAGAAGGACGTGACGCTCCACCAAATCCTGGTTCACATGTGCGTCGAGACAGCCCGCCATGCAGGACACGCAGACATCATCCGCGAGCTCATCGACGGCGGCATTGGGCAAAGGCCGGGCGATCCGAACATCCCGGGACGCAACTCCGAAGAATGGGCAGCCCATCGCTACCGCATCGAGGAAGCAGCCCGGGAGGCTGACCGCCGCCACTACTGAACTTCCCGCCGCCCTGAACCTTTCACAGCCCACGCTTATGTTGGGCAAACCTCCGGCGTAGCCTTGCTCCGTACAAATGAGGAATGACTCCTCCACAGACTGAAAACCGTAAGGGCGGCCGGACCCGGCGCGTCGTCGTCTCCGCCGTCCTGGCGGTCACTCTCTCTGCCGGGGGTGCCGCAGCCTGGGCCCTCGACCGTTTTGTTATTCCGCACGCACAGATCACCAACGTCTCCGAATACGAAGCCAGCCAGGCCGGCACTACGACAAACAGCTCGACCGATGAGACGTCCGCTGACACGTCCGCGAGCGCCGTGGTCACGGATACCTCCTACACCTCCGGCGGCACCGGCGTCACCGTCTCCACGGTGACCACCGGCAGCGGCGACGACACCGTCACCTACTACGTTGCCGACGTCGTGCTTGATGACGCCACCACGCTGAAGTCGGCGTTCGCTGAGGATACCTACGGCGAAAACATCACGGAGAACACCTCTGCGATCGCCGAAGACCACAACGCTGTCTTCGCCATCAACGGCGACTACTACGGCTTCCGGGACACGGGCATCGTGATCCGCAACGGCGTGGTGTACCGGGACGAAGGTGCCCGACAGGGGCTCGCGTTCTACAAGGACGGCACCGTCAAGGTGTACGACGAAACCACCACCACTGCCGAGCAACTCATAGCCGACGGGGTCTGGAACACGCTCTCCTTCGGGCCGTCGCTGCTGGACAACGGCGAGATCGCTTCCGGCATCGAGGACGTGGAGGTGGATACCAACTTCGGCAACCACTCCATCCAGGGCGAGCAGCCACGCACCGCCGTGGGCGTCATCGACGACAACCACCTGGTGTTCGTGGTGGTCGATGGCCGCAGCCCGGGCTACTCCGCCGGTGTCACCATGACCGGCCTCGCGCAGATCATGAAGGACCTGGGCGCCACCACCGCGTACAACATCGACGGCGGCGGCTCCTCCACCATGTACTTCAACGGCTCCCTGGTGAACAACCCGCTCGGTGAGAACAAAGAGCGCGGCACCTCCGACATCCTCTACATCGCCCAGTCATGATCATCCTGATACCGGCCTACGAACCGGACCACCAGCTCATCAACCTCGTCCAAAAGCTCCAGGAAGCGGACCCGTGGCTGACCATCGTGGTGGTGGACGATGGCTCTGGACAGGACTTCCAGGACACGTTCGACGCCGCCGCCCGGCTGGGGTGCCATGTGCTCAGTTACGCCGTGAACGGCGGCAAGGGCCATGCGCTCAAGAGCGGTTTCGCCTTCATCGCGGAGCGCTTCCCGGGCCACGACGTTGTATGTGCCGACAGCGACGGACAACACGGGGTGGCCGATATCCTGGCCGTTGCCGACCGTGTCCGCCACGTCACGGCATCGATGGTCCTTGGCTGCCGGAACTTCAGCGGTGATGTGCCGGCCCGCAGCAAGTTTGGCAACACGGTGACCCGGGGGCTGTTCAGGCTCGCGACGGGTCAACGGATCACAGATACGCAAACCGGGCTCCGGGGCTACCGGGCTGACATGCTCCCGTGGCTTGTCTCGGTCCGCGGCCAGCGGTACGAGTACGAACTCAATCTGCTGCTCGAGGCTCAACAGGCCGGCTACGGCATCGACAGCGTGGAAATAGCCACGGTCTATCTGGACCACAACTCGGGATCGCACTTCAGGCCTGTGGCTGACTCGATCAGGATCTATGCGCCGTTGCTGAAGTTCCTCGGCTCGTCGCTGTCTGCGTTCGCGGTGGACCTGGCAATGTTCGTCATCCTCAGTGCCTTCACGGATTCGCTCCTGGTGGCGGTGGTGGGAGCCCGACTGGTCAGTGCCTCGGTGAATTTCATGGTCAACCGCCGGGTGGTGTTTGAGCACGGCAAGGACACCTCGCTCCGCGCCGCGGCTACGGGCTATGTGGCCTTGGTGATTGTCCTGCTGGCCGCCAACTACACCGCCATCTGGGCCCTCACTTCCATCTCGGTTCCGGACCTGCCCGCCAAGATCCTCACGGAGTCCGCGCTGCTGTTTGTCAGCTATGCCGTGCAGCAGCGCTTCCTGTTCGTCCGCAAGTCCCGCGCCTCCGTAACGGCACGGGCCGTTCAGTCGGAACCAGCCGCCCCTGAAACACATATCCCAGCCTTGGTCCCGGCACAGTTTCAGCACAGCATGACCGCGAAAAGTGGAAACCAATCCCCCAAGAGATTCCGGAGTAACTGATGAACACCATCATCCTCATCGCGGCAGACCTGGCCGCCATCACCATTTTGACGCTCGCCCTCTACCTCCGCCGGCACAGGCGTCGTGACCTGGTAGTTTCCTACCTCGGCATGAACGTCGGCGTCCTGGCAGTGGCAACGGCGCTGTCGGGTTCGGCCGCAGGGGTTGGCTTGGGACTTGGCTTGTTCGGTGTTCTCTCCATCATCCGGCTCCGTTCCACGGAACTCGCCCAGCACGAGGTGGCCTACTACTTCTCCGCTCTGGCACTGGGCTTGATCGCCGGCATCGGGGTGGAGCCGCTCTGGCTGACCCTGGCCCTCATGGCGCTGGTCCTCTTGGTGATGTTCGTCGGCGATAACCCACGGGTCCTCCCTGCCTACCGCCACCAGACCGTGGTCCTGGACCGTGCCATCAACAACGAACCAGAGCTTTACGCCCGGCTGGAGGAAGTCCTCAACGGTACGGTCCACTCGGCCACCATCCAGGAGCTGGACATGGTCAACGACAAGACGATCGTGGACGTACGGTACGCTGTCCGCGCGCAGCAGCAGCCGCGACACGCAGAGCTTGGCTTCAACCAGCCCGCAGGCGCACTCTCCCCTGCACCCCAGGAACTGCCGGCACAGTCCACGCAGGAGCAGGCAACGCACGCCCAGCCGTCCGTGCCCACCTCGGCAGGTGTAGCGTGAGCCGCGTCGACGCCCAACCGATCATGCCGCAGCTGGGCGACCTGCCCGCCGTCGGACTTGAAGAACTCACCACGGAAGCCGCGCTGCTGACCCGGGTCGACCGAAAGTATCTGGTTCCGTCGGCGACTGCCCGCAAGATCCTCAGCACGTTCAGCACTGAAACCCGCGTCCTGGAAATGGACGGGAAGCGGACCTTCGACTACGACTCCGTGTACTTCGACACCCCCGGGTTGGACAGCTACATGCTGGCCGCCCATGGACGCCGCCGGCGGTTCAAGATCCGAACGCGGACCTATGTGGACAGCGCCGTCAGCTTCCTGGAGGTCAAGACCGAAGGCGCCAGGGAGGCAACAGTCAAGGAACGGATCCCCTATGAGTTGTCCGACCGGGACCGGTTGACCGAGGAAGGCCTAGCCTACATCAATGAAACCTTGGCAGCCACGATTGGCAATGTCAGGTTCGGACCGCTGGAGCCAGTCCTGTCCACGCGATACGACCGCACCACCTTGTTCCTTCCCGAATCAGGAAGCCGCGCGACCATCGATACCGACGTCACCTGGCAAAGCCCCGACGGCCACCCATGGATGTTGGACGACGCCGTAGTGGTGGAGACGAAGTCCGGCTCCGCCCCTGGCCCTTTGGACCGGCACTTGTGGGCACACGGCGTCCGGCCGTGCCGCATCTCGAAGTTCGCCACCGGCATGGCTGCACTCCATCCCGAGCTGCCGGCCAACCGCTGGAACCAAACCCTCCGGCGCCGGATGCCCCTGCGCCCCCTCCACTGACTTTCCCTCCACAGACTTAGGAATCCCACTATGCGCTCCTTCCGCACGTCCCTTTCCGTTGCCGCAGTCGCCTTGGCCATATCGTTGGCCGGCTGCTCCACGGCCGCCACCAACTCGACGTCCACCGGCATCACAGGCACGTCCACCACGACAACCACCACCCAGCAGGCAGTCACCGCAGCCACCGTCGAGGAGGACACCCACTACGACAGCGACGACCTCACGTGGGACGCCGCAACGGAAGTGGCCATCAGCCTGGCCGACGGCGGCAGCAAAGTGACGTCGTCGTCCTCCACCGGCGTGGCGGTGGACGGCAACACCGTGACCATCAGCGCGGCCGGAACCTACCGCCTCAGCGGCTCGCTCAGCGACGGCCACATCGTGGTGGCGGCGGGAGAGGAAGATACGGTGCGGATCATTCTGGACGGCGTGGAACTGGGCAACTCCGCAGGTTCGCCTTTTGTGGTGCAGAGCGCGGACGAAGCAATCGTGTACTTGGAAGACGGCAGCACCAACACGTTGACCGATGCCACCACCTACGCCGACCAGGGCGAAGACGCCCCCAACGCGGCGCTCTATTCCATGGCCGACCTGACCATTGCCGGCACAGGATCCCTCACCGTCAACGGGCAGTCCAACGACGGCATCGTTTCCAAGGACGGCCTGGTGCTGGCCGCCGGGAAAGTCACCGTTGACGCCGTGGACGACGGAATCCGCGGCAAGGACTACACGGTCCTGCTGGACGGCGCCTATCAGGTGACCGCGGGCGGGGACGGGGTCAAGGCGGACAACGACACGGACGAAGGCCGCGGTTGGCTGCTGGTGAGCGGTGGTTCCTTGACCGTCAACGCAGGCGACGACGGCGTGAAGGCCTTCAACACCCTGACCGTTTCCGGCGGTACCGTCACCGTGGCCGAATCCGAGGAAGGCTTGGAGGCGCAGCACATTTCCATCACCGGCGGCGACGTCACCGTCACAGCGAACGACGACGGCGTGAACGCCTCGGGCGGTTCGTCCACCAGTACCGATGGCGGCGCCGCGGCTGGTGGCGGCGGTCCCATGGGCGGCGGCGAGATGGCGGCCGGTGACTACACAGTGGACGTGTCCGGTGGAACGCTGACCATCAATTCCGAGGGCGATGGTTTGGACTCCAACGGCAGTGCCACCATTTCGGGGGGAACGGTGGTGGTCAATGGCCCCACCAACGACGGCAACGGGGCCTTGGACGTGAACGGCGAGCTGGTAGTCAGCGGCGGAACCGTGGCCGCAGCAGGCAGCGCGGGCATGGCCGTCACTCCGGGGACCTCGTCCACGCAGTCGGGCGTGCAACTGACCTTCAACTCCTCGGTATCGGCAGGCACTCCGGTGCACATCGTTGATTCCTCCGGTGCCGTAGTCGCCACTTTCGTCACCACCAAGACCATCGCGTCACTGGTGTACTCCTCCTCTGCCATCACCGATGGCGAAACGTACACGGTATATACGGGTGGCAGTGCCGATGCGAAGGCCGGATTGACCACGGGATCCATCGACGGAGCCGAAGACCAGGGCACCGTAACGGCTGGTCAGTACACCCAGGCACAGGGCCCGGGCGGTGGCGGCGGCCGCTGGTAGGTCCGTTGGGCGGGGCGGACCGCGATCAGCGCCGCCGTCGGGCGCTGCTGTGTCCCCCCGCACGAAGGTGGCCGCCCCTGCAAGCCTCCCCCGCAAACTTGATGCGAACTTGAGCCAATCGAAAAGGTTCCTTGATATAGCGGCGCCACGCTGGAATCAGTCGAAGCACCAATACCGAGGGGTTTCGGCAACGAATCTCAAGTATGAAAGACATCGATGTGGGGGACGCAATGGAGCAGTCATCAGCACTAACCGAGGTGGTGTCCATCAAGGGCATCATCCAGGACCAGCACCCCGTGGACTTCTACGCATTGGGCGTCGCAGGATGCATCGACCGGCTCGCTGCACCGCTCCGCCTCAACGGAGTGAAGGTGCAATGGCACACCCCGCATCACGGCATCGAAATCTCATCCTCAGCCGCCGCGCTCCTGTATCACGTGGCGCAGGAGACCTTCAGCAACACCCTCAACTACGCCAACGCGAGCGAGCTCACTGTGCGCCTCAACGCCGTCTACCACGGCATCCAGCTCACCATCACGGACGACGGCGGCGGTTTTGAAATCCACGCCGCGCCCAGTGGCCGGCGGCACGGGTTTGGGCTGTTGCTGATGTCCATCGCAGTGCACGACGCCGGCGGGACAGTCGACATCGACTCTGCAGTCGGGCGGGGCACCAGCGTGAGGGTGACACTACCGCTGGATTGAGTCCGATTTGGGACCTGATTTGGGCTCCCAAGCATGGCCCAAGCGCGTTGCCGGACGTATTCTGTAGCTACTTTTCAGCCTGACATCCCGACGGAATGGCACGAAAATGGCGCAGAACAAGGGTCCCAAGCTCGGTCTCGGCAAGGTCCTCCTCAGGGTCTTCGGGTACTTCTTCATCAGCATTCTTTGCGGCGTGCTGATCTCCGGCCTGGTGGTGCCTGTTGTTGCTTTCACCAGCACCACTGTGGGCGGGTCGATCGGATTCTACGAGAGCCTGCCAAGCCAGCTGAACGTCGATTCGCCGTCGCTCTCCAGCACCGTGGTCACAGCGGACGGCCAGCACATCGCCACGTTTTACGCTGAGAACCGGGTAAAGGTTCCCCTTGATCAGATGTCTCCCTTCATCCGCGAGGCAATTGTCGCCATCGAAGACAACCGTTTCTATGACCATGCCGGTGTGGATGCGCAGGGCATTATCCGAGCGCTGAGCTCCAATCTGACCAAAGGAACCAGGCAAGGTGCCTCCACGCTGACACAGCAATACGTCACCAACGTGCTCAACGAATCGCGTCTGTCCGAGGGACGCCCTGAGGATGTGGTGCTCAGCGGCCAGAAGACCATGGGAGATAAGCTTCGCGAGGTCAAACTCGCACTGGAACTGGAGAAGCGGTTCAGCAAGGACCAGATCCTTGAGGGGTACCTGAATATCGTCTTCTTCAACCGGGACGCCTACGGCATTGAAGCGGCCTCCCGTTACTTCTTCAGCACGTCCGCAAAGGACCTGACCCTGCCGCAGGCCGCGCTCCTTGCCGGGCTGGTCAACGGGCCAAGCATCTACGACCCCACCGTTGACCCGGATGCGGCGTTGAACCGGCGCAACCTCGTCCTGGACCGGATGCTGGAGCAAGGCAAGATCACGGCGGTGGACCACGGTGTTGCGGTGGCCAGTCCTGTGGAGCTCAACATCACGCCATCGTTGCAGGGTTGCGCGGGCGCGTCGATTGCCACCTACTTCTGCGATTACGTCTCCCACCTCATCCTTAATGACGAGACTTACGGTTCAACGGTCAATGAACGCGAGCGGTTGCTGTATCGCGGCGGACTCACCATCACCACCACTTTGGACAGCAGGCTCCAAGCCGCCGCGCAAGCTCAAGTGGACGCCTCCGCGGGCGACAATCCGGACAAGTGGGGCGCCGCCATGACGACTGTGCAACCCGGCACCGGAAAGATCCTGGCGATGGCCCAGAACACGGTCTTCGTTCCACAAGAAGGAAAATACGATACCCAGCTGAACTTCAACGTGGATGCAAAGGACGAGAACGGCTACGACCTCAACGGCGCCGGAGGCTTCCAGCCCGGATCCACCATGAAGCCGTTCATCTACGCCGAGTGGCTCAACGAAGGCAAGAACCCAACCGCTGTCGTTGACGCTTCCCGCAGGGTTTACCCGGTAGGTTTCCCCTGGCGTTCCAGCTGCGGCAGGGTTTTGGGCGGTTACAGCAGCGCCCAGAAGGCCCAGAATCTCGGCGCAGACGATGACCTGCAGAACAACGATGCTGGCTACTACCGCCCGATGCCCATCAACTACGGCCTCTACAACTCCATCAACACCGCCACGTTCGCCACGGCCGCCCAGTTGGACTTCTGCGGCATCCAGAAAATGGTGGACACTGTTGGCCTGCACAGCGGGCTCGACAATGCTCCCGTGAACATGCACCAGATCGGCAACCTGCTGGGTTCCATCGGGGTTGCGCCGCTCGTCCTCGCGAGCGCCTACGCAACGTTCGCCAACGACGGGACCTACTGCGCACCCATCGCCATTACCGGGATCAGCGATGCCCAGGGCCGCCAGTTCGAAGCCCAAACGCCCGAATGCCGTGAGGCCGTGAAACCGGCGGTGGCCAGGGGCGTCAATGCCGTTTTGCAGGACGTACTGAAGATGGGTTCCGGTGTGTGGATTGAGCCCAAGGTCCACACCAGGGTTCCCGTTGCCGCCAAGACCGGCACGTCCAACAACAACGGAGCCACGTGGGTGGCCGGCTACACCACCACTCTTGCAACAGCATCGTTCTTCGGGGATACGACGGCGGGGCAACAGCGTGCGGGACAAAACGTCACCATCAACGGCAGGTTCTACAAGTCCTTGGACGGTTACATGATCGCGGGCCCCCAGTGGGCCAACTACATGGTGGAAGCCACGGCCCTGTACCCGAGCGGGCCCTTCGCGGCGCCCGCTCCCCCGCCGGCGCCCGCGCCCGTCACCACGGTGCCCGCCGTCCCGCGCCTGACGGGACGGTAGCGCGAGCCCTGCGTTGCGCGGGGCCCACTCCACACGCAAATGGCTCAGGTAGACTTCGCGTGGGCCACGGCGGCCACATAATCCATGGGGGTAGACGGTGTATCGTTTCGGGACTTCTGTACGCGCTGGACTGTCTGTGACGATAGCTGTCAGTGCCGCACTTTTCGGATTCGCGGCACCAGCCTCAGCTGCCCTCCCGGTAACAGACGTAGCTACCGGCGATGGGCCCGAGCGTCTGGCAATCAATGAGGTGACCAACACGGTGTATGTTGCCAACCGCGGCGGCAACACCATCACGGTAATCGATGGAGCGAGCAACAACGCAAGCTCCATCACAGTAGGCGCCCATCCGTACGATGTTGCAGTCAACGAGGCCACCAACAAAATCTATGTTGCGAACTTCGGCGCAGACACTGTCTCAATAATTGATGGGATCACCGGTTCTGTCACGGCGGACATCGCTGTTGATGCGCCGTTGAGGCTAGCCGTCAACCCGAAGACCAACAAGATCTACGTATCGAACTACCAGAAGCCCTATGTCACAGTCATTGACGGCGGGACGGGGACCACCACCGTCATCCCAACGGCCGTGGGGCCGTCGAACATCGCGATCAACCAAGTGACCAACAAGATCTACGTAGCAAACTCCGGGGTTTCAAACGGCAAATCTGCCACCGTCATCGACGGAGCCACCAATATAGCTACTGATATCCCGATCCCCGGGAGCTACGCACCGGAGCTCATCGCAGTCAACCAGAAGACCAACAAGGTCTACGTGGCAGGTGGAGCCGGGCCCGTCGCCGTGATTGATGGGCAGACAAACGTTCCTTCCAACCTTGAGCAATACCGGATTGGCTTCGGCTTGGCGGTCAATGAGGTCACGAATAAGGCGTACGCCTCCATGGCCCATGTAGAGAGCCTCATGGTGGTTGGTGGCGAGGATGCCTTCTCGTACACAAAGCTTCCCACTTCCACCTATGCACTTGCCGTGGATGAGAAGCGGAACAAGATCTACGCGGCCGAGGCAAGCATGGGCGTGACCGTTGTGGACGGTGGAAGCGGCTACATCAGCCGTCTTGCCACCGGGGGATACTCGCCCACACAAATCGCGGTAAACGAAACTACCGGGCGGGTTTACGTCACCAACACGTACAGTGACAACGTCACGGTGATCGACGGCAACGACGCCGCGCCGTCCCTTACATCTGCACCTCCAGGCAAGGGCACGGTCGGCGTTCCGTACTCCCACACGTTCACAGCCACCGGCTCTCCTGAACCACGATTCACAGTTGCCGAAGGATCACTGCCCTTGGGCTTCAGACTGAACGATGAAACCGGCGAACTGACCGGCACACCTGAAGTTCCGGGGAACTACACTTTCCGCGTTTCTGCCGGCAACGGCATGACTCCGTCGGCAATATCGGACACGATTATGCTGCGCTTCGAGCGGGCAAAGAACGATTTCAACAGTGACCGGGCAGCGGACGTCCTGGTACGCAACGCCCGCGGTGAACTCAGCCTTTACACCGGTAACGGCAAGAGTGGATGGACCTGGGACTTCCGAACCGTTGGTTACGGCTGGAACGGCATGTCGGCCATGAACACCGGGGACCTCAATGCTGATGGCAATTCCGATGTCCTCGCAAGGGATACTTCGGGCACGCTGTGGATTTACCCGGGGGATGGAAAGGGCGGATGGGCGCCCCGGACCCAGGTTGGTCCCGGATGGAACGGCATGACAGCAGTTCTTGCCCCCGGTGACTTCAACCTGGACTCCAAGGAAGATCTCGTGGCCCGTGACTCGTCTGGAACCCTCTGGGAGTACAACCGCTCCTTTGACGGCACCTGGAGTGGCCCCTTCCAGATTGGTTCCGGTTGGAACAGCATGAATGCCATCGTGGCGCCAGGTGATTTCAACGGTGACAACTATCCCGACCTCTTGGGAAGGGACTCCTCCGGGAACCTCTGGCTCTACCCGAGGAAGGATGCCTACGGGTGGATGCCCCGGGTCCAGGTTGGCTCAGGATGGAACGGAATGACCACTATCCTCGGCGCCGGCGACTTCAACGGTGACGGCACCGCCGACGTTCACGCCATAGATGCTGCCGGCTCTCTATGGCTCTACCCAGGCAACGGGAAGGGTGGCTGGCTTCCGCGGGTACACCTCGGCACAGGCTGGAACTCGGTGACCGCTATCAGCTGACGTGCACGCCCACTCTTGAGTTGCTGGCCCGGGATCCGGGTGTAAGCCCCTCGGGGCTGGAGGCCACGGTGGCCCGGTTCAATTCCGACGCCGCCTTGGGCGTGGACACGGAGTTCGGCCGTGGCTCCACTCCTCAGGACCGTTTCCTCGGCGACGCCGGGAACACCCCCAATCCCTGCCTGGCACCTTTGCTGAGGGCACCGTTTTCGGCTGAAGTGGCCGCTCATCGGGAGACGCTGAACGCCCGGCGGCGCGACGTTATTGCTGGCGGGCGTAGCGCTCCGTGAAGTTCCTGAGCACGCGCATGGGCTCCGTCACGGACGACTGGCGTGCCGATTCGATGAGTTCATCGGCGGTGTGCGGGGGAAAGTAGCCGGAGTTCTTGTAGATGTTGATGCGGGTGATGAGACCGTCGGCATCCAATTCGGGGTGGAATTGCGTGGCGTAGAGGTTGTTCTTGATCCGGAACATATGCACGGGGCAGGCCGCCGAGCTGGCCAATAGCACGGCGTGTTCGGGCAGTTCGCTGCAGGCTTCCTTGTGACCCACAAACGCCTCGAAACTGTGCGGAACACCGCGAAGCATGGGGTCCCGCTCTCCCTCAGCAGTGAGCTTGATCTCCGTGGGCCCCACAGGTTCGCCAAAGCGACGATCGATCACAGCCCCCTGATGCACGCCAAGGGTCCCAACACCGTAGCAGGCGCCCAGGAACGGGAAGTCCTCGGCCACAATCCGGTCCAGCAACGCCGAGAGCTCCGCTTCAACCCTTATCTGGGCTGCGCTCTTCTCCTCCACAGGATCGCTGGAGGTGTAAGGGCTGCCACCAACTATCACGCCTGAGTAGTCCGACAGATCCAGGGGCGGCAGCGGCTCGGATTCCAACCGAAGACGAACAAGCGCTTCCGGTTCCAGGCCGCAGTAGCGGAGATAGGCCTGGTACTCGTCATCGGCTGCGGCGTCTTCAGCGCGGGTGGCCAGCAAAAGGAAGGGCTTCACAGGCCCAGTCTGCGCGAGGAATGCCTGACTGACAAAGTGTGTTGGAGCGAAGGGGGTTTCTGACAGAGACTCCCTCGCATCGCCGTGGCTGCATAACGTTGTAGGAACCCCCATGAAAAAATGACTCATCCTTGAGGAGCCACCTTTGAAGCAGGACCCTTTGGTCGTCGGTACGCAATCGCCCGAGGCGGCACCTGCTGCACCGCAACTCCCCAAGAAGATCCCGTGGGGTGGCCTTCTGGTCCTGGCTGCGGCCGGTTTCACCGCAGTGACAACCGAACTGCTCCCATCGGGACTGCTCCCCCAAATCAGCCGGGACCTCGGAGTGGACGAATCGGCGGTCGGTTCCCTGACTGCGGTGTACGCAGCAATCATCGTCTTCACCGCGCTGCCGTTGTCGCGCTTCCTCGCCGGAAGAGTGCCCCGGAAGACCCTGCTCATCGCTACCGTTCTGGCGTTTGCCCTCAGCAATGTCCTGCTCGCCCTGAGCCCCACCTTGGGTTGGGCGATTGGAGCCAGGCTCTTGGGCGGCATCGCCCACGGCATGCTGTGGTCCAGCATGGCGCCGTATGTGGCGCGCATCGTTCCCGCACACTCCGTGGGCAAGGCCATGGCCGTAGTCTTCAGCGGTAACAGCATCGCCCTGGCCGTCGGTGCTCCCATCGGAACGTTGATGGGTTCGCTCATGACCTGGCGGGCCTCGTTCCTGGTGCTCGCCGGGGTGGGTGCGCTCCTGGCAGTATTGGCCTTCTGGCTCCTCCCCGCCGCACACGATCCTGGCAACCAGAAGACCCCGTCGCTCCGCGCAGCCATGAAGCTGCCGGGGGTCATCGCCGTCGCCATCGCGTGGCCGCTTTTGCTGCTGGCCCACTTCACGCTCTTCACCTACGTTGCCCCATTCCTCCTCGCCTCCGGGCTGCCGGAATCCGCTACGAGCCTTTCCCTGTCAGTGGTGGGCATCGCCAGCCTGGTGGGAATCTGGATTGCCGGCATGACCGCGGATTCACGCCCGCGCTCCTCGGTGATTGCCGCCGTCGGACTCTTGACGCTTGCTTTCGCACTGCTGCCCGCGTTGGGCGGCACCTGGGTGGGCGCGTTCGGACTGATGACACTCTGGGGTATCGCATTCGGAGCGGTCGGCATCTACAACCAGGCGGCCATTCTCCGTGCCGGCGGTGAGCATAAGGATGCCGCCAACGGCCTCACCGTGGTGACCATCCAACTGGGTATCGCCGTCGGGGCTGTGTACGGGGCCTTCGCCCTGACCACGGCGGGTGCCCAATGGGTGCCGTTGGCGGCCGCGATTCCCACTGCGATTGCCTTGGTGATCATCATCGCCAGCCGTCGCGGCGGCTATCCTGCCGGGGGTCGCGAGAAACGCCGTTAACATTCCCGAAACACGCTAGTGACGTGATCTTCACGAATCCGGGATTTCTGTAACTTACCTGCAACTTAGCTCTTCTGAGTCGGAAACATAGCTCACCGAATATTGATCGGGGGGCTAGCAAGGGCCGTGCAACAACGGCCCCGTTTCGGACACGCTTGAAGGGAACGCAGGTGGAGATCTCTGCGCAACACGTCTGGCTGATGTTGTCATCGGCAATGGTGCTATTCATGACCCCGGGCCTCGGCTTGTTCTACGGCGGCATGACCCGCGCCAAGGCAGCGCTCAACATGATCATGATGAGCTTCATCTCGGCGGGCATCGTGGGTGTCGTCTGGGTCCTGTGGGGCTACTCCATGACCACCGGCGACGGTTTCCTCGGCTTGTTCGGCAACCCGTTCGCGCACTTCGGGCTCCAGGACCTCATGGGCTCACCTGACCTCATCAAGGCAGGCTTCGCAGCAACGTTCGCCATCATCACCGTTGCCCTGATCAGCGGTGCGATCGCCGACCGCGCCAAGTTCGGCGCATGGGCACTGTTCGTGCCGATCTGGGTCACGGTGGTCTACTGCCCGCTGGCGTACATGATCTGGGGCGGTGGCCTGATGAGTGCAGGCGGCGCCCTCACTGAAATCTTCGGCCAGGTCATCGACTTCGCCGGTGGCGCAGTGGTTGAGGTCAGCTCCGGAACCGCCGCTTTCGTCCTCGCATTGATCGTGGGAAAGCGTCACGGATTCGCCAAAGACCCCAACCACCGCCCGCACAACGTCCCGTTCATCATGATCGGCGCAGCCATCCTCTGGTTCGGCTGG
>NZ_JAJOHP010000051.1:0-36500 GCF_021109375.1 Arthrobacter sp. AK01 | reverse complement strand
GGCATGGTGCAGTCGGGGAAGGCGCAGCCTTGGTCGCGGGCGGTGATGGCTTTGCGGATGTGGGGTGGGAAGATCCGGGTGGTGCGGCCGATGTCCAGGACGCGGGAGTCGCTGCCGAGCAGGACGGGGATGATGTCGGCGTCGCAGGCTATTTTGCGGATGGTGTTCGGGTGCATTGGGCCGGTGAATGTTGCGGTGCCTGTGTTCAAGCGATCGGTGCCAGTGCCTGTGCCTGTCCCTATGAACGTGGCGGTGCCGGTGCCTATGGCTGTGCCGGTTTGTGTCCTGGTGCCGGGCTGGTGGTGGCCGGTGCCGTTGAGTTGTTCGAAGAGGTCGCGGTGGTCGATGGTGACGGTGAGTTGGGGGCGGAGTCCGCCGTTGGAGGGCAGTTTCCCGGCGCTCATCGCGACGCTGCAGGCGCCGGTGAGGCCGTCGAGGAGTTTCTGTGCCCGGGAGCGGCGGTCCAGGTCCGGGCTGGTGCCTGTGCCGGTGCCTGTGCCGTTGTCTGGGCTGTGCCCGGTATCGGTGTTGTCCGTGGTGCCAGGCCCGGTGCCGGTGCTGTTGGTGAGTCGTGGGTTGGTGGCGGCGTTCATGGTGGTGGTGAGGGTTTCGATTTGTTCGTCGGTGGCGAAGATTTCGAGGTGGTGGAGTCCGTGGCGGCGTCGGCGGCGGAGGAACGCGCCTTGGAGTTGGTGGAGGATTTCTTCGGAAGGTTCGGGGCCGTCGTGGTCGATCCTGTCGGCCCAGCGTTTGGCCATTGTGGTGACGAAGTCCGGGTCGGTCTCCACCGCGGTGGTGGTCAGGGCGTGTTCCATCCGGGTGATGGTGTCTTCGTCGGTGAGGTGCCGGACTTTGTCCAGGGCGGTGCTGATGATGGTCGCGGACCGGGACGGCACCAAAGCCGATCCGAGGGCCTCGGCGAGGACTTCGCGGCGGGCCGGGATTTCCTGCCCGGTCATGCTCTTTTGGGGGAGGACCTCGGCTGCGAGGGCGAGCCGTCGCCGGGCTTCGCCGATGCCGATCCGCAACCGGGCCCGCAGGAACTCTGCCGCGTTCCGGTACCCGTCATCCAAAACACTGGCCTTGGACCCGGCCCCATCCACGGACAGTGCGTTGGTGGAACGTGCTTCACCAGCTGGGACTGTTGCCTCCGGAACTGTTGTGCCGGTGCCGGTTCCACTCGTTGGCTCTTCGGGTGTTTCCGTCCAGCCGGTCCGCCATTCCGGCGCTGCTGCCGAGGACCCCGGCCGGGAGTTTTGTGCCTCAAGCCGGGTCCGTTCCACCGCGTGGGCTGCGACGATCTGTAAGTACTCCACTGATCGGGAAATCTCCTCGACCTTGCCGGCAAAATCAGCAGCCTCAACAAACCCCAACAGGGAAGCCTCATCCGAGGCGGACAAGCGTGCGGAGTCCAGAAGTGCAGCGCTGTCGATAAGAAGCTCTGTCAGGTCCCGCCCGGCAGACGCCTTGGGACCAGGACGCTGAGTGTCGAAACGTTGGACTGGCTGAGCCGACGTGGAAACAAGGCTGGTCCGGGGATTCCGCTGAGCCTTAGGGATCGATCCTGTATTTTGGGCCGAAACGTCGGCCGGGGCGGGGCCCGTTAGCGATGAAGCCCGGGCGGACTTGGTTCTGCCGTTGAGCAGCCCCGCGGCGTGGAACCCACCGACCCAGGTGACGGTCGCCGTCGAATCCTTGAACCCGGCCTTATGCAATTCCGGCCTGCTCAAGAAGCGTCGTGACCGGGCAGCGGTCAGGGCGGCCACAGCAGGGGACGATTCCGCCCTGAGTGCCGAAAACTGCCCTTGATCTTCCATAAAAACATCGTGTCAGGGGGGTCCGACAATATGAGGCCGTAGATGGAAGGCGGCTCAAACCTCCCGGAAGATAGACCGTTCAGGCTGAAGTCAGAGCCGCCAAGGCCATCTGTTCCAGGATAGGCCTGGCAGACTTCACCGCGATCTTCCTGCCGTGGTGGCGCACCGAGTGGGGTGTGGAATTGATCAACCCAAAGGCCGCGTGCGCCCGGACCCTGAGCCCGGGGAAATCTGCGTCCGTGTGGATGCGGGCCAGGACGTCAACCCACGTTTCGACGTACTTGCGCTGAAGGGATCGCACTTCTGCCTGGTCGGCGTCGCTGAGACTTCCGAAGTCCCGGTCCTGGACGCGGATGACGTCCGGATTGCTGAGCGCGAAATCAACCTGGAATTGGATGAGCCCCTTGAGCGCAGAGCGGGGATCGCCCGATGCGGAAACCACCCGCAATCCGCCCTCCATAAGGTCGCGGCTGACGCTGAGCAGAAGCTCCCCAAGGACTGCTTGCTTGCCGGGGAAATGCCGGTAGACAGCGGGGCCGCTGACGCCCGCTGCGGCACCTAAATCCTCAAGGGAGACTCTGTTGAAGCCATTCTGTGCAAAAAGTCCCGCGGCCGCGGACAACAGAGCCAGCCGTCGGAGCTCCTTAGCCTGGCCACGTTGGGTGGCGGCGCCACGGGTTCCCTCAGTGCTTGTTTCCCGGCCTCCGGTCACGTTCTCCTCCTTGGCGCCAGTCCCGGCACGCCTGACCGATAAGGCCCTGCTGTGCTGGACATCACAGTTAATAAAGACTAACCTAAATTTCAGTTACGCGGCACTAACCGAAATGGCCTGTGGCCGGGAATGGAACAGGGGTCGATGGAGACAATCGCCAGCCTTGCGGGAGCCGCCAGCGGCACCTATGAAGCCAACCAGGAGGCGCAACTGGCTTTGGTGGCAGAACTGAAGGATCGCTTGGCGACGGCGGCCCTCGGCGGCCCGGCCAAGTCACGGGAACGGCACATCGCCCGCGGAAAGCTTTTGCCGAGGGAACGCATCGACTACTTGCTGGATGACGGCAGTCCGTTCCTTGAGATTGCGCCCTTGGCTGCCAACGGCATGTACAACGACGATTCCCCAGGGGCCGGGGTCATTGCAGGCATTGGCCTGGTCCATGGCCGGCACGTCCTGGTGATCTCCAATGACGCAACGGTCAAGGGCGGTACCTACTATCCGATGACCGTCAAGAAGCATCTCCGGGCTCAGGAAATCGCCTTGGAGAACAAGCTTCCCTGCATTTACTTGGTGGATTCCGGCGGAGCCTTTCTGCCCAAACAGGACGATGTTTTCCCGGATAAAGAACACTTCGGGCGGATCTTCTACAACCAAGCCAGGATGTCCGCAGCCAAGATCCCGCAGATCGCTTCCGTGATGGGATCGTGCACTGCCGGCGGTGCCTATGTGCCGGCCATGAGCGACGAGACAGTCATCGTGCGGAATCAGGGCACCATCTTCCTGGGTGGTCCGCCCTTGGTGAAAGCTGCAATCGGCGAGATTGTCACTGCCGAGGAGCTGGGCGGCGGCGACGTCCACTCCCGGATTTCCGGGGTCACGGACCACCTGGCCGAGAACGATCAGCACGCCCTCGAGATCGTACGGGACATCGTGGCGACGTTGCCGAAGCCGGCGCAGCCGGCCTGGGACGTGCTCGACGTCGTCCTGCCGCCCGTCGTCGACCCTTCAGAGATCTACGGTGTGGTTCCCACGGACGTCAACGCCCAGTATGACGTCCGCGAAGTCATCGCCAGGCTGGTGGATGGTTCCGAATTCCATGAGTTCAAGAAGAACTACGGCACCACCTTGGTCACTGGATTCGCGCACCTCCACGGGCATCCAGTGGGCATCGTGGCCAACAACGGTGTTCTCTTCAGCGAGTCCTCCCTCAAGGGCGCGCACTTCATCGAGCTCTGCGACCAGCGCGGAATTCCCTTGATCTTCCTGCAGAATCTCTCCGGTTTCATGGTGGGCAAGGACTACGAGCAAGGTGGCATCGCCAAGAACGGCGCCAAGATGGTCACCGCGGTAGCCACGGCCAGGGTGCCCAAGCTGACGGTGGTCATCGGTGGGTCCTTCGGCGCCGGCAACTATTCCATGTGTGGCCGGGCCTACTCACCGCGGTTCCTGTGGATGTGGCCCGCAGCCCGCATCTCCGTCATGGGCGGAAACCAGGCCTCCAGTGTCCTCGCCACGGTCAAGAGGGACCAATACGAGGCAGCCGGACAGGAATGGTCCGCCGAGGACGAGGAAGCTTTCAAAGCTCCTATCAAGCAGCAATACGAGGATCAGGGAAGTCCCTATTACTCCACAGCCCGGCTGTGGGACGACGGCATTATCGATCCCGCCGACACTCGGCGAGTCCTGGGGATGGCCCTGGACGTCGTCTCCCGCCAACAACTGCCCGAGACCTCCTTCGGTCTCTTCAGGATGTGACCATGAGCCTGCCAACAACAGCCACAGCCCCACCCAGCCCGGCATCCACAGCCCACCCCCTCGGTTCCGTGCTCGTTGCCAACCGCGGTGAGATCGCCTGCCGGGTCATCAGGACCTTGAAGGAGCTGGGCATCCGCTCCGTCGCCGTGTACTCGGACGCGGACAAGGATGCCAAGCACGTGGCCCTCGCTGACACCGCCGTCGCCATTGGTGGCACGGCACCCTCCGAGAGCTACTTGAAGATCGACGCCATCATCGACGCATGCCGTCGAAGCGGGGCGGAGGCGGTTCACCCGGGGTATGGCTTCCTGTCCGAGAATCTGGAGTTCGCCAAGGCGTTGGACGCCGCAGGGATCACCTTCATCGGGCCGGGAGTCGGCGCCCTCGAAGTAATGGGGGACAAGATCCGCTCCAAGAACCATGTGTCGGCCTACAACGTTCCCTGTGTGCCTGGGATCGCCAAGCCCGGACTCACGGACCAGGAGTTGCTGGACGCTGCATCGGGCATCGGTTTCCCCTTGCTGATCAAACCGTCGGCAGGTGGTGGAGGCAAGGGCATGCATGTGGTGGAACGTATCGAGGACATGGCTGCCACCCTGCTCACGGCAAGGCGTGTGGCATCATCCGCTTTTGGGGATGACACCCTCTTCCTGGAGCGGCTCATCCGGGCGCCCCGCCACATCGAGGTCCAGGTCCTGGCGGACAACCACGGCAACGTCATCCACTTGGGCGAGCGCGAGTGTTCCTTGCAACGGCGTCACCAGAAAGTTATCGAAGAGGCCCCCTCGGCCTTGTTCGAATCGATGAAGGACGGGGCTGCACAGCGGGCGCGGATCGGCGAGGCCGCTTGTAACGCAGCACGTTCGGTCAACTACAGCGGCGCGGGGACCGTCGAATTCCTGGTTTCCGATGAACACCCTGACGAGTTCTTCTTCATGGAAATGAACACCCGGCTGCAGGTGGAGCATCCAGTCACGGAAATGGTCACTGGCATTGACCTCGTTGAATGGCAGGTGCGGATCGCCGCCGGCGAGGTCCTCACCGTAGCGCAGGCCGACGTCGTACTTAAAGGCCACGCCGTAGAGGCGCGCGTTTACGCCGAGGTGCCCGAACGGAATTTCATGCCGTCCATGGGCCGGATTGTTGGGCTTGCCGAGCATGGTGCCGCGGACCCCGCCGTGTCAGGTCAGCAAAAAGCCCACGCCAACGTGCGGATCGACTCCGCCATGCGGGACGGGCTGGAGATCACGGGCGACTACGATCCCATGCTCGCCAAGGTCATTTCGTGGGGGGTGGACAGGGCCGCGGCGCTGGACACCTTGGACGCTGCCCTTGGCCGGTACACCCTGCTGGGCGTGGACACCAACGTTGAGTACCTGCGCCTGCTGATCAACGATGCCGACGTCCGGGCAGGGCGCCTCGACACCGGGCTGATTGAGCGCAAACTGCCGACCATGGAGTTCAGGCATGCCGGCTTCCGCGAACTGATCGCCGCCGCTCTTACGCTGTGGCTTGAACGCACGGGCTCTGCGGTTGCGGGGGACGCGTGGAAGACTCCCGACGGCTGGCGCGTAGGTGGCCGCGGGGCGTGGACTACCACGCTGGGCGTTCCGGGTGGTGGACTCGCCACAGTGTCCATCACCGAGGAGGGCGGAACCGTGACAGCCACCGTCGACCACGGCTCTGGTGCCGGCACCGCTGCCCGCGTCAAGGTACTGAACCGCAGTGCGGACACCGTTGTTGTGGAGTTCGACGACGGTCCCGTCACCTTCGCGGTGGGCGTGGCCGTCGACGCCGTCCACGTAGGCAACGATGGCTGGTCCTGCCGGCTTGAGGTCCTGAACCGGGCTGAACGCCTGCGGCGGGTGCTCGCCGGCATCCAGCGGGACGAAGGGGCCGCGGACCCGGAAGTGCGCTCGCCGATGCCCGGAACCGTGGTGTCCGTGTCCGTGGCCAACGGAGATTCCGTAGAGGAAGGCCAAGTGCTTTTGGCCGTGGAGGCGATGAAGATGGAGCACCAACTGGTGGCCTCGGTATCCGGAACTGTCCATCTGAGCAGCAAACCCGGGGACCTGGTCAAAGCAGACCAGGTACTCGCCACCATTCACGTACCCGTCGCCCCTGAAAGCGCGGCCGGAAAGAACACAGACAAGGAAGTCCAGCCATGAGCACCTTTGAAATGAACAGCACTTACGGGCTAACAGAGGAATACCAGGACCTCAGCGACTCCGTCCGCGAGTTCGCCGACGAGGTGGTTGCGCCCGTCTCGGCCAAGCATGACGAAGAGCACAGCTTCCCGTACGAGGTAGTCAAGCAGATGGGGGAGATGGGCCTGTTTGGGTTGCCGTTCCCCGAGGAGTTCGGCGGCATGGGCGGAGACTACTTCGCGCTGGCCCTGGCGCTGGAACAGCTGGGGCGGGTGGACCAGTCCGTGGCTATCACCCTCGAAGCCGGCGTATCGCTGGGCGCGATGCCGGTGTACCGCTTCGGCACGGATGCGCAGAAGGAACAGTGGCTGCCGGAGTTGGCCTCCGGGCGTTCCTTGGCCGGCTTCGGTTTGACCGAACGCGAAGCCGGATCCGATGCCGGCGGCACCAAGACCAATGCCCATCTGGAGAACGGCGAATGGGTCATCAACGGGAACAAGGAGTTCATCACCAACTCCGGCACGGACATCACCACGCTGGTCACCGTCACCGCGGTCACGGGGCAGAAGGAAAACGCCGACGGCAGCACCAAGAAGGAAATCTCCACCATCCTGGTGCCCACGGACACCCCCGGGTTCACCGCGGAAAAGCCGTACAACAAGGTGGGCTGGAACGCCTCCGACACCCACCCGCTCACCCTGGACAACGTTCGGGTTCCTGAAGCCAACCTGCTGGGGGAACGCGGCCGCGGGTACGCGAACTTCCTCTCCATCCTTGACGAGGGACGCATCGCGATCGCCGCCCTGGCCACCGGAGCGGCGCAGGGATGCGTGGACTTGTCCGTGAGGTATGCCAAGGAGCGCAGCGCCTTTGGGCAGAACATCGGCAAGTACCAGGCCATCCAGTTCAAGATCGCCCGCATGCAGGCCAGGGCCCACACAGCCCGTTTGGCGTACTACGACGCCGCCTCCAGGATGCTCGCCGGTAAGCCGTTCAAGACCGAAGCGGCCATCGCTAAGATGGTCGCAGGCGAGGCAGCCATGGACAACGCGCGGGACGCCACCCAGGTGTTCGGCGGCTATGGCTTCATCAATGAATTCACGGTGGCACGGCATTACCGCGACTCCAAGATCCTTGAAATCGGGGAAGGCACCACCGAGGTCCAGTTGATGCTCATCGCCCGCGAGCTGGGTCTGTAACCGCACGGGAAGGATCAAGGATGATTGACAAGGTTGTTGCCAGCGCCGCGGAAGCGGTGAAGGACATCCCGGACGGAGCTTCGCTCGCGGTGGGAGGGTTCGGTTTATGCGGCATCCCCGTCTCCCTGATCGATGCCCTCCATCAGCAAGGAACCAGCGCTCTGGAGACCGTCAGCAACAACTGTGGCGTGGACGATTGGGGCTTGGGGATCCTCCTTAAGGATGGACGCATCCGCCGGACCATCAGCTCCTACGTGGGCGAGAACAAAGAATTCGCGCGGCAATACCTTGCCGGGGAGCTGGAGGTTGTCCTGACCCCGCAGGGCACGCTGGCCGAGAAGCTGCGCGCCGGCGGCGCTGGAATCCCGGCCTTCTACACCAAAGCGGGTGTGGGAACCCAGGTGTCCGAGGGCGGTTTGCCGCAAAAGTACGACGCCGACGGGAACGTTGCGCTGGCGTCTGCGCCGAAGGAAGTGCGCACCTTCAACGATGCCGACTACGTCCTCGAAGAGTCCCTGACACCGGACTTCGGATTGGTCCACGCCTGGAAGGGTGACCGCCATGGGAACCTTGTTTTCCATGCGACAGCAATGAATTTCAACCCGCTCTGCGCCATGGCGGCCAAGACCACCATCGCTGAGGTGGAAGAGCTGGTGGAACCCGGTGAACTGGATCCGGAACACATCCACACGCCGGGTATCTTCGTACAAAGGGTGGTGGTGGCGCCGTCCAACGAGAAGCGGATCGAGAAGCGCACGGTGGCGTTATCCGGATCGGCAAGCAGCCAACAGGCAGGAGCCTAGCCATGGAATCGAACAGCCTCCAGGACTTGCCGCCCCGCCCCGAAGCCGTGCGGCACGAGTACCGCCGGGCCGACGTCGAACATCACGAAGCCAAAGGCTGGACCCGCAACGAACTGGCCGCGCGCGTGGCAAAAGAGCTCGCCAACGGACAGTATGTGAATCTCGGAATCGGGATGCCAACCCTGATTCCCAACTACATTCCGGACGGCGTGGAAGTCATTCTCCATTCAGAGAACGGCATCCTGGGAGTGGGGCCCTACCCGGCCGAGGACAAAGTGGATCCGGACCTCATCAACGCGGGGAAGGAAACGGTGACCACCAACGCGGGGGCGGCATTCTTCGATTCGGCGTCGTCCTTCGGCATGATCCGGGGTGGGCATGTTGATGTCGCTGTCCTGGGTGCCATGGAGGTTGCAGCCAACGGAGACCTCGCCAACTGGATGATTCCCGGAAAGATGGTTAAAGGCATGGGTGGTGCCATGGACCTGGTGTTCGGTGCCAAGAAGGTCATCGTCATGATGGAACATATGGACCGCAGTGGCAGGCCGAAAATCGTCCAGGACTGCACGTTGCCCCTGACAGGCAAGGGATGCGTGGACCGGATCATCACCGACCTCGCCGTCATTGATGTCGTGAAGGACCAAGGAGATTCCCGTCTGGTCCTCCGCGAGCTGGCCCCCAATGTGACCCTTGAGGACGTGGTGGCCGCCACCGGTGCGGACTTGTTCGAGGAAGACCAGGAGCTCACCGTATGACCCGGGTGGTTGAGCAGCGTGGGCTGTACTTCGACGAACTTGAAGAGGGCGTGATTTACGCGCACAGGCCCGGACGCACGGTCACCGAGACGGACAACGTCCTCTTCACCACCATGACCATGAACACGCAGGCGCTGCACCTTGACGCCGCATGGAGTTCCGGACAACCGTTCGGGCAGCGGCTCATGAACTCCATGTTCACGCTGTCCACCATGGTGGGGCAGTCCGTGGCCCAGTTGACGCAGGGGACTATCATTGCGCAGCTGGGCCTGACTGATGTCACCTTTCCGCACCCGCTGTATCACGGGGATACCCTGTACACGGAAACGGTGATCACCGGCAAACGGTTGTCGTCGTCCCGCCCCGGACAGGGCGTGGTGACCATGCAGCACACCGGTCGCAACCAGGATGGATCAGTGGTGGCGTTGGCCACCCGGACCTGCCTGATGTGGACCAAGGAAGCGCACGCCGCGACGTCTTAGTTCTCCGTACCTGTCAGCACCCCACCAGCAAGGAACTTCATGCACTCTCCCTTCACCATGGGCCCGGCTCTCTTGTTCTGTCCTGCGGACCGGCCCGAGCGTTTCGGAAAGGCCTCTGACCGGTCCGATGCCGTGATCCTGGACCTGGAGGATGCTGTGGCTCCTGCGGACAAGCCGAGGGCCCGCGAAGCGATCCTTGAGCAGCCCGGTGCCGGAGCACTGGAGCCCAGCCGCACCATAGTCCGCGTGAATCCCGTGGGGACGGACGAGTTCGAGCTCGATCTGGAGGCCTTGGCGAAGACGCCCTACCGCACGGTGATGCTGGCCAAGGCGGAAAGCGCTGGGCAGCTCAAGGCTTTGGAGGGATACCAGGTCATTGCGCTCTGCGAAACGGCGGCCGGCATCGTCAACGCTGCTGCAATCGCCGCTGAACCCAACGTCGTAGGACTCATGTGGGGTGCCGAGGACCTGCTGGCTTCCCTGGGCGGGCTCTCCAGCCGGAACGACGACGGCGGGTACCGGGCTGTCGCACTTCACTCACGTTCCGCTGTCCTGCTCGCCGCGAAGGCAGCGGGCAAGGAAGCCATCGACTCCGTGTATGTGAACATCCCGGACCTTGAAGGCCTGGGTGTGGAGTCCCGGGATGCGGTGGCAAGCGGCTTCGGCGCGAAGGCCTGCATCCACCCGAACCAGGTTGCCGTGGTCCGTGAGGCCTACGCCCCGACTCCGGAGGCCGTTGCCGGGGCCACCGAGCTTCTGGACGCAGCGGCCGCCGCGGGCACGGGAGTTTTCCAGTTCAAGGGCAAAATGATCGACGGCCCCATCCTCAAACATGCCGAGGCGACCCTTCGCCGGGCCGGCCTTGCGCGAGACAGCAGTTAATGCCCATGTTTGTCGGGGAAAACATGGGCATTAACTGCCGTCCCGGCGCAGGTATGGAGCGCTAGGCGCGTACCGCCGTCGAGAAATCCGCCAATTGCGTCAGCTCAACAGTGGCGGGCCGTGCGGCCGTGCTCTTGATGGCTACCGATTGTCCGGTCTTGGCGGATTCCAGCACCGACTCCATGACTTCCAGTGCGTGGAATGCCAGCCGGCCGCCGGCCCGTGGCTCCTGTCCGGCCGGAGTCGCGGCGAGGTCTGCAATGCCGAAGCCCCGGCCGGAGTCCACATAGCCAGCGGAGACAGGGAGTGTCTCCCACTCCTGGGCGCCGAGGGCGAAGAGCTGCACGTCGCCCTCGAAGTGGTTGGGGTCCGGCACGATCAGCGACCCCGACTGACCGTGGATCTCGATGTTGGGGCTCTTCGTTTTCACGGCGTCGAAGCTCATGAACATCGTGGACAATGCGCCGGACTCGTGGACCAGGACACCGGTGACGTGCGAGTCGATATCCACCGGTACTTTTTGGCCTTCCCGCGGGCCGGACCCGATGGTGCGTTCGTTGCGGGTGTGGCTCGCCGCGCCCACCACCGAGACCACGGGCCCCAGCAGCGTGACCAGGGCCGAGACGTAGTACGGGCCCATATCCAAGAGGGGTCCGCCGCCCGGCTGGTAGTAGAAGTCGGGGTTCGGGTGCCAGCGCTCGTGACCGGGAGTCGCCATGGTGGCCGTTGCGGAGACCGGTGCGCCGATCAGTCCGTCGTCGATTGCTTTCCGCGCGGTCTGGATACCTGTACCCAGCACCGTGTCAGGTGCGCAGCCAACCACCACACCTGCTGCGGCCGCAGCGTCGAGTACTTCGCGGGCCTCCCCGGTGGTGGCAGCCAGCGGCTTTTCACCGTAGACAGACTTACCTGCGGCGATTGCCTTCAGCGCAATGTCCGCGTGTGCCGCGGGGATGGTCAGGTTCAGGACGAGGTCCACATCGTCCGCGGCCAGGAGCTGGTCCACGGTCAGTGCCCGGACACCGTCGTACGAGTCGGCAACGGCTTGGGCGCGGGCGGGATCCAGGTCCGCGACTGCCACCAGGTTGATGGAATCCAACCGGCGGAAGTTGGCCAGGTACTGGGCGATGATGGCGCCGCAGCCAATGACTCCTACATTTATCGGGATGCCCACAGCATGCCCCTTTCGATGATGGTGCGGACGTTGCTGTCCTGGAGGACTTCCACGCGGTGGCCCGGTGTGCTGACAAAGATCCTGCCCTTGCCCCACTGGCGGGTCCAGATGGCCGGGGACGTCACTTCGCGGTTCCAAGGGTCCCATTCGCGGACCTTCTGGGTGGTGGTGGCCAGGACGTCGATGTAGTCATCACTGAGGACCCAGTACTGCTCCGTGACGAGATCGAAATCGCCGATTCCCTGCGTGATGGGATGACCGGCGCCAGCAGGCAGGATGTTCACGGTGTACGGGACATAGTTGTCCGATTGTTCGCCGATCCGCTCGTCTGCGTGCTTACCTGGGTGGCAGGCAAACTGTCCACCGATCAGGTGCAGGTAGTCGGAGTTGTTGCGGTAGGAATCTGCGATGCCACCGTGCCAGCCCGCCAGGCCCGTGCCATTTTCGACGGCGGCGCGGAGCCCCTCGAATTCGTCCTTCTCAATGGTGGTCATGGTCATGCACTGAACGATCAGGTCCACGCCGGCCATGTAGTCGGGGTCGGCGTAAATCTTGGGGGATTCCTCCACCCGGACGTCGTAGCTGTTGTCCTTCAGGTAGGGAATAAACAGCTCGGTTGCTTCCACCGGCTGGTGTCCGTCCCAGCCGCCGCGGACCACCAGTGCTGTCTTGTTGTTGCTTGTCATGGTTTCCTTCGTTTCGGGGCGTATTCGTTGGAGTCAGGGTTTGCTGCGATCAGCGCGTTGAAAAAGCGGCATCAAAAGCAGTTGCCGGGGGACGGATGGCGGCCAGCTCGCGGACCATGTCCAATGCCTGGGGTGCGCCGACCAGCCGGTCCATGCCGGCGTCCTCCCACTCGATGCTGGTGGGTCCTTCATAGCCAATGGCGTTCAGCGTGCGAAAGATCGGCTCCCAGTTCACATCTCCGTGGCCGGCTGTGACGAAGTCCCAACCACGCCGCGGATCAGCCCACGGCAAATGGGAGCCGAGCCGGCCGTTGCGCCCATTGAGCTGCCGGACGGATTCCTTCACGTGGACATGGAAGATCTTGTCCGCGAAGTCCTGGAGGAACATCACCGGATCCAGGTCCTGCCAGATGAAATGGGAGGGATCGAAGTTCAGGCCGAAGCCTTCCCGATGGCCGATCACCTCCAGCGTGCGCTTGGCAGTCCAGTAGTCGTAAGCAATCTCTGAAGGGTGGACCTCAAGTGCAAAACGGACCCCCACGTCGTCGAACACGTCCATGATGGGATTCCAGCGGTCGGCAAAGTCCTGGTATCCGCGCTCGATCATGGCGTCCGAGGCCGGCGGGAACATCGCAACGCATTTCCAGATGGAGGATCCCGTGAAGCCCGTGACGGTCTTGACCCCAAGCCTGGCAGCTGCCCGGGCGGTGACCTTCATTGCTTCGGCGGCCCGCTGCCTCACGCCTTCCGGTTCGCCATCGCCCCACACTTCCGGGGCAAGGATGTCCCTGTGCCGCTCATCGATGGGGTCATCGCACACGGCCTGCCCGGTGAGGTGGTTGGCGATGGCGTGGACGCTGAGGTGATGCTTTTCCAGGATGTCCAGCTTGGCTTGCAAATAGGTGTCGTCTTCCACAATGCGCTGCGGATCCAGATGGTCGCCCCAACAGGCGATCTCCAAGCCGTCGAACCCCCACTCTCCGGCGAGCCGTGCCACTTCTTCAAACGGCAAATCGGCCCACTGTCCGGTGAAGAGGGTGATGGGTCGGGTCATGATGCTTCCTTGTCGACGTTCTGCCAGCGGCTTGAGTCGTCCGCGCTCGCCTCGACGGCGGCCAGGACCTTTTGCACCTGCAAAGCATCCGCGAACGACGGCGAGGGCTGCTCGCCTGCGCCGATGGCATTGACGAGGTCCACCACCTGGTGCGTGAAGCCGTGTTCATAGCCAAGGCCGTGCCCGGTGGGCCACCAGTTGGCGGTGTAGGGGTGGGACGGTTCGGTGACCATGATCTTCCGGAAGCCTGCGTCGGGTTCCAAGGCCGCATCGTAGTACTGGAGGGAGTTCATGTCCTCGAAATCGAAGGCGATGGATCCCTTGGTGCCATTGAGTTCCAGGCGCATGGCGTTCTTGCGTCCGAGCGCAAAACGGGTGGCTTCGAAGATGCCGATGGGGCCGGAAGGAGCCCCGGCCCCTGCGCCGGCGCCAGCGCCGACGTCGTGCCTTGCTTCAAAGCGGGCGGTGAACAGAGCGGCGTCGTCCACGGTCACCGGACCTCGCGGCCCGTCCGAACCGCCGTGGCCGCCAAGCCCCACGAAGTCGCCGCCCACAGGGCGTTCCTTCACGAAGGTCTCCAGCAGGGCCGAGACACCAGTGATGTTGAGGCCCGTGATCCATTGGGCGGCATCGATGCTGTGTGCACCGATATCTCCCAGTGAACCGGACCCGGACTTGGACTTGTCCAACCTCCAGGTCAGGGGAGCGTCGGCGTCGCTGAGCCAGTCCTGCAAGTACTGGGCGCGGACGTGCCTGATGTCGCCCAAACGGCCGTCGTCCACCATCCGCTTTGCCAGGGCCAGTGCAGGGGTGCGTCGATAGCTGAAGCCGCACATTGACAGCACACCGCGCTCGGCCGCAGCCTGTGCCACAACGGTCATCTTCTCCGCTTCTTCCACGGAGTTGGCCAAGGGTTTCTCGCACAGGACATGCTTGCCGGCCTCGAGGGCGGCAATGGCGATCTCCGCGTGGGTATTGCCCGGAGTGCAGATATCGATGAGGTCGATGTCGTCGCGCTCGATCAAGCGGCGCCAATCGGTCTCTACGGAGGCCCAGCCGTACTTGCCGGCTGCCGACCGTACGCCCTCCGCATTCCTGCCGGCCACGGCCGTGAGTTCAGGGCTGAGGGGCAAGTCGAAGAAGCGCGGTGCCGTCCGCCAGGCGTGTGAGTGTGCTGCGCCCATGAACGCGTAGCCCACCATGCCAACCCGCAGGGGTTTCGGTTCCGTCATGAGGAGTTCCTTTCTGCTGGAAACCAGTTACTTGCTGAATCCGGCCGTCAAACCGCTGAGCAACTGCCGGCGGGCCACCACATAAACCACCAGCAGGGGGAGCGTGGCCAATACGACCGAGGCAAGCACCGCCGGAATGTTGACGCTGAACTCACCCTGGAAGGTCCACAGTGACAGCGGTAGTACCCGGGTTTCCGGGCTTTGCGTGAGGATCAGCGGGAACAGGAATCCGTTCCACACATGGAGTGCGTTGTAGATGCCAACCGTGATGACAGCGGGCTTGGTCATGGGCAGCGCGAGGCGCCACATCATGGCCCAGTCCGAGCAACCGTCCAGCCGCATCGACTCGAACAACTCGTTGGGAACATCCCGCATGAAGTTGGAGAGGATGAGTACGGAGACCGGGATCGCGAAGGCGATGGACGGCAGGATCAAGGCCAGCAAGGTGTCATACATGTGGGCCTTGGTGATCATCCAATAGATGGGGATGATCGTGGCGTGCAGGGGGATGGCCAGGCCCAGCAGGAACACATTGTTGGTCCAGCTGAGGAACCTGCCCTTCCCTCGAACGATCGCGTAGGCCGCCATGAACGCGACGAAAAGCGCCGGAACCACACTGCCCACCGTCACGATGAGGCTGTTGGCGAAGTACCTGGCGAAGTCGTTCTCCAGGACAAGCTTGTAGTTGTCCAGTGTCGGCTCTGCCGGTGGCAACATCGGGTTGGATGTGAAGAACCCTGCCTGGTTCTTCAGGCTGGTGATCACCACGTAGTAGACGGGCACGATGATGATCGCCAACCAGAGCCAGCCGCCCAGGCCGCCCAGGAAGTTGGGCCGCGAGCGGCCGGTCTTGAGGGGCCGACGGCGGGTGGCCACCGGCGCCGGAAGCGGAGCCGGTGCTGTGGGGAGTTGGGTAGTGGAAGCCATTACGCACCTTCCAATTGGCTGGCGTTGCGGTTCTTGCCGCCGAGTCGTTGAAGGAAGAGGGCCAAGGCCAATCCGATGACCACCAGGATCACTCCCAAGGCGCTCGCCGCTCCCATGTCGTTGGCTTTGAAGCCTGTGAGGTACATGTGCAGCGGAAGCAACCTGGTGGAGTAGCCCGGGCCGCCGGCTGTGAGCACGAAGATCAGGTCGAAGTACGCCAGGGATCCCACCACCATGAGGGTGGAGGAAGTGATCATGGTGTATTTGAGCTGCGGCAACGTGATGTTGAAGAACTGCTGGATACGTCCGGCGCCGTCGATTTGCGCCGCCTCATACAGCGAGGTGGGAATCTGCCGCACGCCACCTTGATAGATCAGCGTGTGGAACGGCACGAACTGCCATGCGATCACGAAGACCACCACGAACAGTACGAGGTCGGAGTTACCCAGCCAGTCCTGCGCAAGGAACGGCAGCCCCAGGCCAGGGCCGAGTCCGAAGTTCGGATCCAGCAGGGCCTTGAACGCGATGGCCACGGCGGCCGAGGACAACAGCAGCGGTACGAAGTAGAGCACGGCCAAGGCTGCCCGGTACTTCTGGCTGGCAGCGGTGAAGACACCGAGCAACAGGCTGATGGGTGCCTGGACGATGAAGGAGAAGAACATGATCTTGGCTGTCACCAACAGCGCGTTGCCTGTGACGGGATCGGCCAGGACCGTGTTCCAGCTGGAGAGTCCGTCCAGTTTGATCTCACCAAGTCCGTCCCAGCGGGTGAAGCTGAGGAAAAGGACTCCCAGCAATGGGAGGATGGCGAAGAGCATGAAGAACGCGAGGGCCGGGGCCGCCAGCCAGCCCGACGGACCCTTTTCCAGGGTTCGTCGGGACGGCTGATCCCGCCGGGACAACTGCTCCCGGGTGGTTGTTGTGGTTGACACAGGACTACTTCCCGATCGTCGCGTTCATGGTGGAAGCGAACTGCTCCGGGGTGATCTTCTTCAGGAAGATCTGGTCAAGGTTGGCCAACATCGCATCGCCCTGTGCCGGGGTCAGCGCCTGGTCCCACGAAAGCGTGAAGTCCGGAGCATCCTTGGCCATGCCATAGACGTAGGTCAGGAAGTCCTTGTCGGGGGATGCTGCCAGCTTGTCTTCGATGCCGGTGACCACAGGTACGGCGCCTGAATCGATCAGGCCTTGGACGTTCTCATCATTGAACATTCCGGCCTTGACGTACTCCAGTGCTGTCTTCTTCTGCTCCTCGGTGGCCTTGGAAGACACAGACCAGAAGTTCGACGGGTTGCCTACAACGTTCGCCGGATCACCCTTGCCACCTTCGACGGTGGGGAACGGTGTGTAACCAAGCTTGCCGCTCGAGACGAAGTCGGCTGCGTCCTTCTTCATTCCCTGGTAAATCCAGCTGCCCTGCAGGATCATGGCGGCCTTGCCGGTGTAGAGCAGGGCCTGGTCGGCGTTGCTGTCAGCGGCGATGGAGGAGAAGCCATTGATGAAGCCGCCGGCATCCACCAGTTCCTGGATCTTGGTCAGGGCCTCGATCACGGCGGGATCGGACCAGGCGTCCGGCTTGTTGGCAGCAATATTGGCGAAGACCTCAGGGCCACCAATACGATCCACCAAGTATTCGAGCCACATCAGGTCAGGCCACTTCGACTGCCCGCCCAAGGAGAACGGTGCCACGCCGGCCTCCTTGAACTTGGGCACGAGGGCCATGAGCTCATCCCAGGTCTTGGGGGCTTCGGCGCCGATCTTGTCGAAGACCTCCTTGTTGTAATAGAGCACAACGGGCTGCACTTTGTTGTTCGGCAGTGCGTAGGTTTTTCCGTCGATGACGCCGCTCTCAAGGATGGATGGGAGGTAGCGGCTCTGGACATCGGGGTTCTCCTTGAGGAAGCCCGTCAAGTCGTCCACTTGGCCGGCGTCGACGTAGGACTTGAGGACGCCGCCGCCCCAGCCGTAGACGAGGGTGGGCCCTTGGCCGGCGCCGACGGCGGTGCGGACCTTGGTCTTGTAGGCATCATTGGCGAAGAAGTCGAGCTTGATGGCTGAGTCCGGGTGCGCTTTGTTCCAGGAGTCCACGGATGCTTGGAACACGGGCTGGTCGCCACCTGTCAGTCCCCACATGGTTGCAGAATCCGCCGAGGCTCCCGTTCCGGCCGGGCCGGAGGACCCACAGGCTGCGAGCGCGATCGAGAGTGCGGCTGCAGAAACGGCCATTCCGGCGGTACGCAACTTAAGGTTTTTCATGTGCAGTTTCCATTCGTCCTTCGGGCTCGACGCTGATGGCCCGGTTGTTCGTGTAAAAAGCCACACTTCGCGATGAGGAGATCGACTGCGATCATCCAAACATGCAGATTTTTCGAAATATTTCGATTGTCCTTTCGGAAGTGCCCACCAAACTTAGCCGTGAGCCGCATCACCGTCAAGGTCCAAGAAGGTCTAATTTCAGGGAATTCGACCTTCCATTGACGAACCTGCTCCACATCAATCACACTGATCTAGTCCGAAATATTTCGAAAACAGGAGCGTTGTGGAACGTCATCTCCGCCCGTCCAAGCTCACCTTGGCCGCAGTTGCCGCCGAGGTGGGTGTCTCGGCGCCCACCGTTTCCAAAGTGGTCAATGGCCGCGAGGACGTGGCAGAAGCCACCCGGGCCAGGGTCTTGGCGGCACTGCAGCGCACCGGCTACAAGTCGCCACTCCAACGCAAGAGCATCCCGGAGCACCGTGCGGTGGAGGTTGTCTTCGATTCCTTGAATTCGGCCTATGGGGTGGAAGTCCTCAACGGGGTAATGGAGCACGCTGCAGTGTCCGAGATGGAGGTCATCCTTTCCATCACCGGGCGTCAGGCAGCTTCGCCGCTGGGACCCGAGGAGCGGGCGCAACGCATGATCGACGAAGGCCGTGCAGGCATGATCGTGGTGACCTCTGCGTTCGGATCTGCCCAGTTGGAGGCGTTCAAGCGTCGCCAGATCCCCATCGTGGTGGTTGATCCACTGAATCCGCCGCCCGCCGACGTCTTCAGCGTTGGCGCCAGCAATTGGGCCGGTGGCAAGGCCGCGGCATCCCACCTGTTGGAGTTGGGGCATCGAAGAATCGCCTATGTTGGCGGCCCCTCGACCGCGGAGTGCAGCCAAGCCCGCTTGCATGGCTACATGGCCGCGCTGATGGCAGGGGGCGTAGCTGTGGACGACGAGTATGTTTCCGCCGGTCCCTTCAAACCGGAAAACGGGGTACGCGCCATGAAGGCCCTGTTGGCGCTCGACGATCCGCCCACCGCCATCTTCGCCGGCAGCGACAGCATCGCCCTTGGCGTCCTGGCTGAAGCGCGCCGTCAGAATGTGCGCATACCCGAGGAGATGAGCCTGGTTGGCTTCGATGGCACACACCAGGCTGAAGAATCCGTACCGCCGCTGACGTCAGTGTCACAGCCGTTGCAGGAGATGGGCCGCTCCGCGCTGAGCTTCATCCTCCGTCAAAAAAACGGCGAGGAGATCGACTCACGCAGGGTGGAACTGGCCACCCATCTGGTCGTCCGGGAGTCCACCGCACCACCGCGGGCGTCGAGCGCTAGGGAAGCTTTCGCCGTCGAAGGTTGAGCTGCATCGGCGGAATGGCGTCATACAGCAGTACCCGCACCCAGCGTTCGCCGGTGTCACGGAACTCCCCGCGGCTGGCAAAACGGTAAAGGTAGCTGCGCGCGCGCACCCACTGCGGGCGTTCGCCGTCGAACGGGTCCTGGCGGAGCAGCGCAAGGGTCGGCTTGTCGGCCTCCAGAAGCTTGTCCAGGAAGGCGTGGAACCAGTCCTCGTGGACAGTTCGCAGGGGCAGGAACCACATCAGCCAATCGAGCCGGAGGTGGTACGGCGCCCATTGCCGTGGGAGTCGCCGGACATCACCAGGTTTGCCCTTGAAGCCGTACTCAAGCCACCGGTCATCAGGAGCATCCGGCTCCTCAGAAGTAGTGCCCTCCACTACGATTTCGATTCGCTGCTTGGTCACCGTGCCGAATGCTCCATAGGCATTGACCAGGCGCCAACGGTTGAAACTGGCATTCATGAGCTGCCGGCTCGAGAACAGGTTCAGGAGTGGGCGGTAGCTCAGCGCCAGCAACAGGATCGTGACGGCCCCGACGACGGCGAGCCACCACGCCGGGGTATCGGCACCCTGGTGCCACTCAAGGGGGATCAAGGGAACAACGGCATGCGCCACCGGATCGCTCACAGCCGCGAAAGCCAAGACGATCGCCACCCAGTTCAGCCAGGCGAAGTTTCCGGACGCCACCAGCCACAGTTGGGTCACGATGATGATGCCGGCGGCAATGCTGGCCAACGGCTGCGGTGCGAACAGGAAAAAGGGCACCACCAGTTGCGCGAAGTGGTTGCCCGCCACCTCCACTTTGTGCAAAGGCGGAGGCAAGAGATGCGCCTGCCTGCTGAGCGGCCCGGGCATGGGCTGAGTCTCATGGTGGTAGAACATCGCCGTCATGTCCCGCCACTCACGGCCGCCGCGAATCTTGATCATGCCCGCACCAAACTCAAGCCTGAACACCAGCCACGCAACCAGGACCAAGATGGTGGTGGGTGGGGGAGTCTGGTCCGAACCAAGGAATGCCACCGTGAATCCGGCTTCGAGGAGCAGGATCTCCCAACCAAAGCCGTAGAACGCCTGGCCGACGTTGACCACCGACATGTAGAGGAACCACAGGGCAAGGAACGCCAGCATGGGCAGCCATGGTGGGCCTGTTTGTGGGAGGCCGACCACCAGGACGGCTGCGACTGCGATACCCGCCCAACACACGGCCTTGAGTAGTGCATCCGAGTATCGCCACCGGAAAAGCGTGGGCCTGGCCAGCCGGCGGGCCATGTCCAGGAAGTCCGGTACGGGCAAGAGGCCGTGCTCCCCGAGCAGAGCGGGGAACTGGTTGAGGGTGGAGAGGAACGCGATCAAGTACAGCGCAGCCGTTCCGCGCTGCAACACTTGCCGGGCGAATTCATAGTCCCGCGCATCAAACCAGGACAGCCACTCCACGGTTCCACGGTACGCGCGGGACATTGGTGGTCAAGCACTCCTGGTTTTTCCACGTGGGAAGCCCTTCCGTTCGCGGCTCTCGGTACTGACTGGGATACTTGAACCATGCAGCCGCGCAAGATCGTCATCCTCGGGTCCACCGGTTCCATCGGCACACAAGCGATTGACGTCGTCGATGCTGCCCCGCACCGTTTCGAGGTGGTGGCGCTCAGCGCCGGCGGAGGGAACCTGGAACTCATCGCCCAGCAGGCGGTCCACACCCGTGCGCAGGCTGTCGGAATTGCGCAGGGGGATCCAGCCACCCTGCGGCAACTGATCGACTCGGCAGCCTCAGCCGCAGGCGTGCGGGACTTCGCGCCGGAGATCTTTGTCGGACCGGACGCATCTACACAGGTCGCCGCCATCGAGTGCGACGTGGTCCTCAACGGCATCACCGGTTCCATTGGCCTGGCGCCCACCCTGGCCGCGCTCGGCACCGGAGCCACGCTGGCGCTGGCCAACAAGGAATCCCTGATCGTCGGTGGGGCGCTGGTGAAAGCGGCCGCCCGCCCCGGCCAGATAGTTCCCGTCGATTCCGAGCATTCCGCCATTGCCCAGTGCCTGCGTTCCGGCACTGGGCAGGAAGTCGAAAAACTGATCCTGACTGCCTCAGGGGGGCCGTTCCGCGGACGCACCCGCGAGCAATTGCACCACGTCACGCCGCGGGAGGCCCTGGCGCACCCCACCTGGGACATGGGACTGATGGTCACCACCAACTCCGCCAGCCTGGTCAACAAGGGCCTGGAAGTCATCGAGGCCCACTTGTTGTTTGATGTTCCTTTGGACAGGATCGACGTCGTCGTCCACCCCCAGTCGGTGGTGCATTCCATGGTCCAGTTCGTGGACGGATCCATCATTGCCCAGGCCTCGCCTCCAGACATGCGGCTGCCGATCGCCTTGGGTCTCGCCTGGCCGGAACGGGTCCCGCGCGCCGCCAAGCCGTGCGACTGGAGCAAGGCCACCAGCTGGACCTTCGAGCCCCTGGACACTGTGGCCTTCCCGGCCGTGGACCTCGCCAAGGACGCTGCCAAACAGGGCAGCACTTTCCCTGCAGTGTTCAATGCCGCCAACGAGGAAGCCGTGCAGGCCTTCCACGCCGGCCGCATCCGCTTCACGGACATCGTGGATACCGTGGAGTCCGTCCTCAGCGAACATTCAGGCTCCTCCGAGCTAACGGTGGAGTCCGTGCTGGATGCTGAGAAGTGGGCACGTGCCCGTACCCTCGATCGTTTAGCCAGCAGCGCCCTCTAGCGCACAAACCCTTATGGAAGCAGTCCCACCGGCATGAGTCCCGTCCTTCTCTTCATTCTTGGAGTCGTCTTCGTCGCAATCGGCGTTGCGGTTTCCATCGCGCTGCACGAGGTAGGCCACCTGGTGCCTGCGAAGCTCTTCAAAGTGCGCGTCACCAAGTACATGATCGGCTTCGGACCAACCCTGTGGTCCAGGAAGAAGGGCGAGACGGAGTACGGCTTCAAGGCCCTGCCGCTGGGCGGCTACGTGTCCATGATCGGCATGTACCCGCCCAACAAGGAAGACGGCGCAGTCCGGCCCTCCAGTACAGGCATGTTCCAGACGCTGGCCACCGAAGCGCGCTCGATGGCTCACGAGGAAGTGGGGCCAGGGGATGAAAACCGCGTCTTCTACAAGCTCCCCGTGTGGAAAAAGATCATCGTCATGCTCGGCGGCCCCGCCATGAACATGGTCATCGGGCTCATCCTGCTGGCTGTCCTGCTCATGGGCTTCGGTACAGCCCAGGCAACCACCACCATCGCGGACGTGTCCAAATGCCAGGTAGCTGCCGGCGAGACGGTGGACCCGGACTCCACGGAATGCAAGCCGACTCCAGCCGCGGCGGCCGGACTGCAACCCAATGACACCATCACCTCATTCGACGGCAAGCCCGTCACCAATTGGGAGGAGCTGACCGGGTGGATCCGTGCCTCTGCAGGCAAGGATGTCCCCATCAAAGTCATGCGCAACGGCGCTGAGGTTTCCGCGACCGTGACGCCTGTGCTCTCATCGCGTCCCGTTGTCGGTTCCGATGGCCGCCAGGAACAGGATGCCAACGGGGTACTGAAGTACCAAGAAGTCGGGTTCCTCGGAATTGGCGCCCAAAGCGCATTGGTTCCACAACCGGCGTCGGCCGTCCTGCCCATGGCGGGGGAGAACATCAAGCAGATTTCCGGTGTGATCTTCAACCTGCCCGCCCGGGTAGTCGGAGTGGCGAAAGCTGCCTTCAGCGAGGAGCCCCGGGACCCGAACGGGCCCATCAGCGTGGTGGGTGTGGGCCGGGTTGCCGGTGAGGTCGCGGCCATGGAACAGGTGCCGTTGCAGGCACGTATCGGAACCCTCATCGGACTGCTTGCCGGACTGAACTTCGCGTTGGCCATCTTCAACCTCATTCCGCTGCTTCCGCTCGACGGCGGTCACGTGGCCGGCGCGCTGTACGAAGGAGCACGCCGCCAGGTGGCCAGATTGCGGGGCAAGCCGGACCCAGGATCGTTCGACATCGCGAAACTGTTGCCGGTCACCTACGTGGTAGCTGCCCTGCTCATGGCAATGGGCGCCCTGTTGATCTACGCGGACATCGTGAAGCCCGTGAACATCTTCGGCTGACCTGTGCATATTTTCGGCCCAGCTGTGAACTTTTTCTGCGCAGCTGGCGGGATAGGCTAGCTCCATGACTGTTTTCGCTGTTGAGTACGTATATGTCGCCGATTCCGGTGCCCTTCGCGACGAAGCCCGCCCAGCACACCGTGCCTGGCTCGGCGAACTGGCCGAGGAAGGCAAGTTGCTTGCCAGCGGCCCCTACGGAGACGGTGCCGGCGCGCTGCTCATCTTCAAGTCCGCAGACGAAGCCGGGCTCAATGACCTCCTCAAGCAGGATCCGTTTGCTGAAGCCGGAGTTATCGCCGGCATCCGCACCACGGAATGGGCCCCCATCATCGGTGTCCTGGCTGCCCACGCGTCCTAACCCGCGTTCTTCACCACAACGATCCACCCCAATCCAAGGAGTCCACGTGACCTCGGTCAGCCTGGGAATGCCAGCAGCCCCACCCCCCGTCCTTGCCCCGCGCCGTAAGACGCGGCAGATCAAGGTAGGCTCCGTTGGTGTTGGTTCTGATTCGCCCATCAGCGTTCAGTCCATGACCACCACGCCCACCACGGACATCAACGCCACGCTTCAGCAGATCGCTGAACTGACCGCGTCCGGCTGCGACATCGTGCGTGTTGCCTGCCCTTCCGCGGATGATGCCGAGGCTTTGCCCATCATTGCCCGCAAGTCCCAGATCCCCGTGATTGCAGATATCCACTTCCAGCCGAAGTACGTCTTCGCCGCCATTGAGGCCGGATGCGCGGCAGTTCGGGTGAACCCGGGCAACATCCGCAAGTTCGATGACCAGGTCAAGGAAATCGCAGCAGCGGCCCGGGACCACGGCACGTCCATCCGGATCGGCGTCAACGCCGGATCCCTTGAGCCGGGCATCATGAAGAAGTACGGCAAGGCCACCCCGGAAGCGCTGGTTGAATCCGCCGTCTGGGAAGCCTCGCTGTTCGAAGAGCACGGCTTCCACGACTTCAAAATCTCCGTTAAGCACAACGACCCGGTCATCATGGTGGCCGCTTACGAGATGTTGGCTGAGAAAGGCGACTGGCCCCTGCACCTCGGTGTGACTGAAGCCGGACCGGCGTTCCAGGGCACCATCAAGTCCGCCACTGCGTTCGGTGCGCTGCTGTCCAGGGGCATCGGCGACACCATCCGCGTTTCCCTCTCGGCGCCGCCAGTGGAGGAAATCAAGGTGGGCAACCAGATCCTGCAGTCCCTGAACCTGCGCCCCCGCAAGCTCGAAATCGTGTCCTGCCCATCCTGTGGCCGGGCCCAGGTGGACGTGTACACGCTGGCAGAGCAAGTAACTGCCGGTCTGGAAGGCATGGAGATTCCGCTGCGCGTCGCCGTCATGGGCTGCGTAGTTAACGGGCCCGGTGAAGCCCGCGAAGCGGACCTCGGTGTGGCTTCCGGAAACGGCAAGGGCCAGATTTTCGTGAAGGGCGAAGTCATCAAGACTGTTCCTGAAAGCGAAATTGTTGAGACACTGATCGAAGAGGCCATGCGCATCGCCGAAGAGATGGGGGAGGCCGATGGCGAAGATGCTGTCAAGGGTAGCCCCGTGGTTAGCGTCTCGTAACGAGAACGGCTTGGGAGTCAGGGTGCTCGGCAACGCCGACACCCTGGCTCTTCGCGCCCTGGCAAGCGAAGACGTCGTGGCCAACGTCTTCATACTGGCGCACTTGGACAGTACCGGCACGGCGGCGCCCACCAGCGGGGGCGCCAGTGTTTTCGGCGTGTTCGACGACGACAGGCTCCTTGGCGCCTGCTGGGCCGGAGCCAATCTGGTTCCCGTGCAACTCGATCCGGAATTGGCAGGCTATATAGCCGCGGCAGCCCACCAAACAGGACGCCGCTACGCTTCCATTTTTGGTCCAGCCGATACGGTGCTGGCGCTCTACTCCCGGTTCGAGCAACTGGGCCACACAGCCCACGAGGTCCGTTCCCACCAGCCCTTGCTCACTCTTTCGGGCGGCCCGGCCATCGGCGCAAACCCGGCCCTGACTTTTGGCACCATGACGGACTTCGACCGCATCCTTCCAGCATGCGCGGCGATGTTCGAGGAGGAAGTGGGCTACTCACCCTTCCTTGGCGGCCAGGAGTTCTACAGCAGGCGGGTCGCCGGCCTCATTCGGCAAGGCCATTCGCTGGTCCACATCGACGCCGGAGGCACTGTGGTCTTCAAAGCCGAACTTGGTGCTGTCACAGCCGACGTGACCCAGGTCCAGGGCGTGTGGATGAATCCGGAACTCCGGGGGCGCGGCCAGAGCGCCGGCTACATGGCCGCCGTCGTGAATCTTTCCAAGACCTTTGCTCCCGTGACGAGCCTGTACGTCAACGACTACAACGCCAAAGCCCGTGCCACCTATGACAGGGTTGGCTTTGAGCAGGCAGGCACGTTCGCGACAGTCCTGTTCTAGCCCCGACTGTGGCCTACATGGGGGAGTCCAGGTCCCCTGTCAGGTAGCGCTGGATGTTCGGGGCCACCCAACGGACAACGTCCTCTTGGGTGGCGGATGCCAAGGGCTCAAGGCGGACCACGTACCGGGCCAGCATCAACCCCATCACCTGTGTCGCAACAAGATTGCCTCGAAGCCGCACCTCTCCTGCAGGGCCCGGGACTCCGGCCATCACCCGCGACAGGATGGTCCGGTTCACCATTTCCCTCAGCAGGGCCGTCTTGGCTTTGGACCCGATGGTCCCGCGAACAAAAGCCACCAGGCTGTGCTGGGCAGGGCTCTCCCAGAGGTGCAGGACCGCCCGGACAATCGCTTCCGCCCTCAGGGACGGGTCCGTGCTTTCGACGCCGACCAACACCTGGGCAGGGTCGGCGGGCAATTCAACGCATAAGGCAAAAAGCTCGTCCTTGCCCTTGAAGAAGTGGTGCACCATGGCGGGATCGACGGCGGCCTCACGGGCAACCTGCCGCAAACTTGTCCCTTCGAACCCGTGTTCCGCGAACAATTTCCGTGCCGCCGCAAGGATGGCCTGACGGGTATGGTCGCCCGCGCTGCGGCGACCACGCCGAATCTGGGGAAGGCTCATCGGGTTTGCCGCCGCAGCGTCAGCGATGCCAGGACCAGCACTCCTACGACGATCACGCCCATCACCAGGACGTCCTGCCACATCGAGGCCGTCGCTTCGGCATTCCCGGCGATTTCCTTCAACGCATCCACGGAGAACGTCAGCGGCAGGACGCTTGAGATCGTCTCCAGGACGTCATTCATCCCGTCGCGGGCAACGAACAGCCCGCACAGCAGGATCTGTGGCACCACCACGACCGGCATGAACTGCACGGCCTGGAATTCAGTGCGCGCAAAAGCCGAGCACAGCAGCCCAAGGGCGACGCCCAGGACGCCATTGATGACAGCGACCATCACCACGAATCCCGGACTTCCCTTGATGTCCAGGTCGAAGACCCAATAGGCGACGGCCGTCGCCACCAGGGACTGCAGAGCGGCCATGATCGAAAAGGCCAGGGCGTAGCCGAAGAGGAGATCTGCCTTGTGGATGGGCGTGGTCAGGAGCCGCTCCAAGGTCCCGGATGTCCGCTCGCGGAGCATGGTGATGGAGGTGACCAGGAACATCACCACGAACGGGAAGATGGCCAGCATCATCAGGCCCACGCGGTCAAAGGTGCGGGGGATCCCCGGAGGCAGGGCCTCGTTGTCGAAGAGGAAGTACACGGCCGCCAGCAGCAGGGCCGGAACCACCAGGATCAGCCCTACGCTGCGGTGATCGTGCCTCAGTTGGCCAAGAACGCGGGCGGCCGTGGCGAGGGTCATACGCAGGTTCACGATGCCACCTGGCTTTCACTGCCGTGGTCGGCGGCCTTGATGATGGTCAGGAAGGCCCGCTCAAGGTCATCGCTGCGGCCGCGCTCAGCCAACTCCGATGGGCTGAGTTGCGCCAGGAGCAAACCGTCACGCAGCAGGAGGAGGGAGGAACAATGGGAGGCTTCCTCCATCACATGGCTGGACACCAGCAGCGTGGTGCCGGCAGCAGCCATTGCGGCGAAACGTTCCCACAGTTCTGCGCGAAGTACGGGATCGAGCCCCACAGTGGGCTCGTCCAGGACCAATAGCCTTGGGCGGGAAACCAGTGCGCATGCCAACGACACCCGGCTGAACTGCCCGCCGGACAAATCTGCGGCTTTTTTCCGGGCGAGTGATGAGAGCCCGACGGCGGCAATCGCCTCGGCGGTGTCGGCCGTCGTCGCGCCGTGCATGGCGCCAAAGTACCTGACATTGGCTTCGACGCTGAGGTCCGGATAGACGCTGGCGCCCTGGGTGACGTATCCGACGTCGTGCCTGAGTGTCGGGCTGCCCGCAGGCAGGCCGAGAACGGACAAGGTTCCCCGGGTGATCCGCTGGACGCCGACAATTGCGCGCATGAGCGTTGTCTTGCCGCTGCCCGAAGGGCCGAGCAATCCGGTGATCCGGCCGGAATCAACGGTGAAATCAAGTCCGCGGAGGATTTTTGTCCGCGAACGGGAGACACGAAGTTTGTCCGCTTCGATGGCCGCTGGAACGGGTGACATACGGGCCTCCCAGGGCTCCATTAATTCACCAAATGATGAAATAAAAGTAGATCCACACCCCGCAAGGGTCAAGGGTGGCGGCAACGCCGGGTAGCCCCAATCCTTGAAAATGTGTCTGCGATCACATAGGTTCTACCCAAGCCGTGTCGTTGGGGTGCGGGTGGCAACAGGGGGAAATCATGATCAAGACCTTGAAGGGCGCCATAAGCGCTTCGGCCATCCGAAAGCTCGGCAGTGACCAATGCTTCCCAGTCGCAGGCGATCCCGTTCCGCTGGAGGGAACGGCGATCTAGTCCCCGGACAGAGTCTGCGGCCGGCCGGCCGCTGAGCCACGCCATCGCAGGATGACCAGCCCATTGCGGCCAGGGGCTTCCACACGCGACGGCGTGGCTCTTCTGTGTCCGGCGCACGGCCAAGCGGCCATTCAAGCGGCAAGGCACTGAACCGGTAGATTAGTAGGCAGTTGTTTTTGCCACATCTGCCATAGAAACGGATACGTACCCGTGGTCCTTCGCCTTTCCCAGTTGTTCCTGCGCACCTTGCGTGAAGATCCCGTCGATGCCGAGGTCGCCAGCCACAAGCTCCTGGTGCGCGCCGGGTACATCCGCCGCGCAGCCCCGGGCATTTACACCTGGCTCCCGTTGGGCCTGAGTGTCCTGCGCAAGGTGGAGGAGATCATCCGCCAGGAAATGTCTGCCATAGGCGCCCAGGAAGTCCACTTCCCGGCGCTGCTCCCGCGCGAACCCTACGAGGCCACCAACCGCTGGACCGAGTACGGCGAGGGCCTGTTCCGCCTCCAGGACCGCAAGGGTGCGGACTACCTCCTTGCTCCGACGCACGAGGAAATGTTCACGCTCCTGGTGAAGGATCTGTACTCCTCGTACAAGGACCTGCCCCTGAGCCTTTACCAGATCCAGAACAAGTACCGCGATGAAGCACGCCCCCGGGCAGGCCTCCTCCGCGGCCGCGAGTTCATCATGAAGGACTCCTATTCCTTCGACGTTGACGACGCCGGCTTGGATGCCAGCTACGCCGCGCACCGTGCCGCGTACCTGAAGATCTTTGCGCGGCTGGGCCTGGAGGTCATTCCGGTGGCGGCAACGGCCGGTGCCATGGGTGGTTCCAAGAGTGAGGAATTCCTGTTCCCCACCGAGATCGGCGAGGACACCTTCGTCCGCTCGGCCGGCGGCTACTACGCCAACGTCGAGGCCGTGACCACCGTTGTTCCCGACGAGATCGACTTCACCAACGCGCCGGCAGCCCAGGTCCTGGACACGCCGAATACGCCCACCATCGATACCCTCGTGGACGCAGCCAACCAGCTGGCTCCGCGCAGTGAGTCCGACGGCGGCCCCTGGGCTGCCGCTGACACGCTCAAGAACGTGGTCCTCGCCGTCACGCTGCCCACCGGTGAGCGCCAGATCGTTGTCATCGGCGTTCCGGGCGACCGCGCCGTGGACCTTAAGCGCGTGGAAGCCAACATCGGTTCCCACCTGCCGATTGCCGGCGAAATTGGCCTCGAGGCTGCCAACGAAGAAGACCTCAAGAAGCTTCCGTGGCTGGTCAAGGGCTACATCGGCCCCGGCCTGTCACTTGACGAGCCTGTCCTTGGCCTTGAAGGTTCCTCCAAGGTGCTCTTCCTGGTGGACCCCCGCGTCGTCTCCGGCACCAGCTGGGTCACCGGCGCCAACGCCGAAGGCAAGCACGTCTTCGGGCTGGTTGCAGGCCGCGACTTCGCGTGGGACGGGGTCATCGAGAGCACCGAAGTGCGTGCCGGCGATCCCGCCCCGGACGGCTCCGGTCCGTTGGAAACCGCCCGTGGCATCGAAATGGGCCACATCTTCCAGTTGGGCCGCAAGTACGCTGCCGCATTGGACTTGAAGGTCCTGGACCAGAACGGCAAGCAGGTAGTTGTCACCATGGGTTCCTACGGCGTAGGCGTGACGCGTGCCGTGGCTGCCCTTGCCGAAGCCAACCACGATGACCGTGGCATCGTATGGCCGCGCTCGGTCGCTCCCGCTGATGTCCACGTGGTGGCCGTTGGCCGTGGCGATGAGATCTTCGAGGCCGCTGAGAAACTTTCCGCAGAGTTGGAAGCCGCTGGCCTGGACGTCATTTTCGATGACCGTCCCAAGGTTTCACCCGGCGTGAAGTTCGGCGATGCCGAGCTCGTGGGCGTGCCCACCATCCTGGCCGTCGGCCGGGGATTGGTGGATGGCGTCGTGGAAATCAAGGACCGCCGCAGCGGCGAAGCCGAGAACATTTCGGTGGACAAGGCCGTGGATTACGTGGTCAACGCCGTACGAAACCGGTGATTTCCGGCTTCGAATCAATCCAGCTCACCACAATCATCCTGATTGTGGTGGCTGGATTCGCCGCCGGCTGGGTTGATGCCGTGGTGGGGGGCGGGGGACTGATTCAGCTCCCCGCCCTGCTGCTGGTGCCGGGCATCACGCCTGTCCAAGCGCTGGCGACCAACAAAATGGGGTCCATATTCGGGACAACCACCAGTGCCGTCACGTATTACCGGCGCGTGGGGCCTGACCTCAGGACCGCGGTTCCCATGGCCGTGATCGCCTTGGCCGGGAGCTTCGGCGGGGCAATCCTTGCGGCCTCCCTGCCGGCCAGTGTGTTCAAGCCGATCATCGTGGTGGCGCTGATCGCCGTCGCCATCTTCACAGCCTTGCGCCCCCGCGCGGGCGAGCTGACAGCCCTTCGCCACGATGGCCACAAGCACTACGTCGTGGCCTGCCTCATCGGCGCTGTGATCGGCTTTTACGACGGCTTGATCGGACCCGGCACGGGCTCGTTCCTGGTGATCGCCCTCGTTTCGGCCATGGGGTATGCCTTCCTTGAAGCCAGTGCCAAGGCGAAGATCGTCAACATGGCCACGAACGCTGGAGCCTTGATCTTTTTCCTCCCGCACGGCTCACTGCTCTGGGGCGTGGGACTCATCCTGGGGCTGGCCAACATGGCCGGGGGCTACTTGGGTGCCCGCACCGCCGTGGCCAAGGGGAGTGGCTTTGTGCGCGTTGTATTCCTGATCGTGGTGGCCGCGTTGATCATCAAGCTCGGCGTGGATGTCTGGAATGAGAACTTCGCGGCGTAGCCCTCCCGGGTTCGTCAGATAAAACTGCCGCTGGCGTTGGCCAGCGTCTTCAAACCGCGGACGACGGCGTGCGGCACCAAAGCGCTCGACGCCGGGTTGTTGGGGGATGCCTCGTTGGTCACCCGGACATCGAAAGTGCCCAGGCTTGTCTCAGCCAGCACGTGGTGGGCTGTCTGGTGGGCGGCCGGGTCCGCAATGAGCACCGCCTCTACTACGTCCCAGTTGCCCGCTGCCAGGGCAAGTGCCGAGACCACGTTGGTGGATTTGGGGAAGGCTTTGATCAGTTCTGCCGGCCCACCCCGCAGAAGCTCCACCGGCCGGGTGGTTGCGAGGAGCCCTTCCTTGGTTTCACCGTCCATCCACGGCTGCACCAGGGCCGCCGGCAGCTTCCGCGACTCCAGGGTGATGCGGTGAATGGTTCCGCCCGCCCGGGCGGCGGTGATCGCATCCAGTCCTCCCAACGCGCCGGTGGTCAGGAACGTCCGGCCAGGACCGCCGTCGAGCAGTGTTGTCCGCAGGGAGCGGTCACACAAAGCACCGATCGAGGTGACCAGCAGGTCCTTGCCGGTTGAGACGGTGCGGGGGCCGAACTCGGCGACAGCGGCAACGCCGGCGCACTCCACCACCACATCAGCGGCTTCCAGGGCATCGTCGAAGCTGAAGCCTGTGCCGGCGTCGCCGTGCGGCACCACTCCGGCGAGCCTGACGCCCGGGGCGGTCCCGGCGTCGAGCAGTTCCACGATCCTCGAACCGATGGCCCCGGATCCAATCAGGGCGGCTGTGAGTGCCATGGCCTAGTGCGCCGTCGCGCCGGGATCGGGCAGCTCATGTGCCCTTGGAAGATCATCGAGTGTCCGGCCGGCAAGGGTGCTGGCAACCCACAACGAGCGCGCGAGGTCTCCGCCGTGACGGGGTTTCCCGGCGTACCCCAGGGCGTTGTCCACCTCGCGGGCAATGCTCCACTGCCGGGCAGCCTCCGGATCAAGTCCGGCAGCGAGGCTGAAGTCGTGGCAGCGTTCCCGTAGTGCAGCTTCCGGGTCCGTCCGGGACAGGTCATGGATGCGGTTCCAAAGAATCGGCGCGACGGCGAACTCGGCCTCGCCAACCTGCGGTTGCGGGTCGATAGCCAGGTAATCGCCCCGGCGCGACCGCTGGTCGCTCATGACAGCCAGGATGTTCATGAAGTGGAGGTCCGTGTGCACCAGGACATCCATCCCGGAGCGGCGTCCCACGGCGCCACGCGTCTGGCACACTTCCAGGGCCGCTTCAAGCAGCCATCTGGGGAAAGGCCGGTCCAGGCGTTCCCATTCCGCAGGAAGTTCGTCACTCCACCGTTCGGCAGTTGCGGCAACATGGTCCAAAGCCCGCCATTCGAGCCGGTCATCGGGCGTGATGGAGAGCTGGCGCAAAATGGCACCCCAAGCGTCCCGGGCATCGTCCAGCGCGACGTCCTGGAGCCAATGGGTGGCATCAAGCCGTTCCAAGAGCATGGAGCAGCTGGGAGCATACGCTGCCAGGAGCCGGGCAGCTCCGTGGCCGTCCCAGAGTGCCAGGGCATGGCGCTCCACCAGGGCTTCGTCGTGTGGGAAAGCGAGCTTCAAGGCAGCCTGTGTGCCGTCCTGAAGGACCGGAACCACCAGGGCTCCGTGGCCGTTCCACGGTTCGGCGCCGGGAGCCAGGTCAACTGTGAGCTGCCAGCGATCAATCGCATCGGAGATAAGTCCCGGAAGGCTGGCCAGCCAGTCGCGTCCGGCGGAGTCGCGGTTGTACCGGGCGTGCAGGTCGCCGGGAATGGGAATCATCGCGTGAAGGGTCACGCGATCAGCCTAACTCTGCTGTAACGCGCGGCTCTCAGAAAACGCCGCTGGCCCCCAAGAGCGTTCCGATCCAGAACGTCGCCGCCAGTGCCAAGGCCCCGCCAAGCACCACCCGGGCGGCCGCACGGATGCGGGAAGCGCCGCCGATCCATGCACCTACTGCGCCAGTTACCGCCAGTGCGAGCAGGACTGCAACGAACGTCAGGGGCACCCGCAGTTCCGTGGGAGGCAACAGGATGGCCAGCATCGGCAGTATCGCTCCCAAGATGAAGGCCACAGCGGAAGCCAAAGCTGCGTTCCACGGGCTGACAATGTCGTCTTCATGGATATTCAGCTCTGCTGAAAGATGGGCGGCCAGGGCATCGTGCTCGGTCAACTCCTGTGCAACGGTCCGGGCCGTTTTGGCGCTGAGGCCTCTGGATTCGTAGATCGCGGCCAGCTCGTTAAGCTCATCCTCGGGTTGCTCCGCCAGCTCGCGCCTTTCCTTTTCGATCAGGGCTTTTTGGGTGTCGCTCTGGCTGCTGACGGACACATACTCACCCAAAGCCATGGAGATCGCGCCACCCACCAGGCCGGCGGTGCCTGCGGCCAGGATGCTGCCCGTGCTGGTGGTGGCACCTGCCACACCGACCACGATGGCAGCGACGGACACAATGCCGTCATTGGCGCCCAGGACTCCGGCCCGCAACCAGTTCAACCGGTGGGCCAGATCATCCCGGTGTGGTTCGTTCTCATGCATGGAGGCAGTGTCCTTGGAAGCCATGCATCAAGCCAAGCACTGGCGTGCTGTCGGGGCCAGCATGGCTAGGCTGGCCTATCCGCCAGCGGAAGGGGACGATGCGCCGGGCGTCGGCAGGGAAGGCAACCCGCCGGCGTCGACCTTTAGTCCTGGTAGCGCTGGCAAGTCTGCGCCCCAGGCCATGCTCCTGCGCGAGGCGGCCAGAAGCCCGTCCACGGCCCACGTCCGGGCATCGGCCGTGGACAAGGCAATAAGGTCCCCAAATACCAGTAAGGAAGTCGACTCGAGCGCGGCCAAGGAAGCGGCGGGGTCTTTGGCGAACTGTGCCGGGAGTCGGTAACCGGCTTCGCTGGCAGGCACGTCGCCGCAATTGGCGCGGGACAGCGCCTCCGACTGCTGCAGCGCCAGCTCGTGCGTTTGCAGGTCCCTCGCCGCCGCAGCCGCCGCCGAACTGTCCAGCCGTTTGAGTGCCACCTGATAGGCGTAGATGGCCTCCTGCTGGGAGCGGACCATGGCTGCCAGAGCTGCGTCCGTGGTTGCGGAGGTCGCTGCGGGGGTCGGACTCACTGAAGGACAAGGTGCGGCTGACGGTGTTGCGGCGGGCACCGTGGTCGCCGACGTCGCCGGTTCCTTCGGGACAGGCAGTTGCCAGGCTGCCGCCAGCTTTTCCGCCTGCAGAAGTTGGGCGGAGCCGACAGCAGCCAGCAGACGTGCGATGCCGCCGTCGGCCTCGCGGGCGTCAGTCAAGCGCTTCCGCCCGCTGACGGACAAAGCTGCAACAAAGGTGGCACGGGTGGCGTCCGGCGACGGTGCCTTGGTGGTGGCTGGGGATGTTGAGCCGGCAGGATCCAGCAGGGCCCGCGCATGGGTTGTCAGCAAAGTCACAGCGTCCCCGAGGACCGGCTTTTCGGTATCCGGGCCGGCCGCCTCTGCCAGTACGGTGGCCGATTCCCGCAACCGCAGCGTGTCCTCCAACGCCCCAACGCGTGCATTTTCGGTAAAGGTGATCGGCGGGGGAGTCCCGGAATCACGCGGAATAAGCACTATTCCTGTACCGGCCACGAGCAGCGCCACGAGGGCAACCAGCACTAGCCGGCCCCACGGTGGTGTTTGTCGTTTTTCGCTTGTCTGCCCGTTCACAACAGACCATGGTGTCACGTGGGCGGCAAACTCCGTGCACCATGTTCCCGGGAAAATCGTTAGGCTAGTAGTCACAACAACATCTATCGGGAGGCGGCGGGCAACGTGAGTGACTCGGAAGCCACGACTTCAACAGACCGTTCTGAATCGAACTCAACGGCCACCATCCACAACCCGGAAGAGAGCAGGCTTAAGGCGCTGCTTGAACCGGCCGTCCTTGCCAGCAGGCTCTACCTCGAGGATGTTTCCATCCACGTTGCCGGTTCACACCGCACTGTCCACGTCGTAGTGGATCTTCCGCAGGAGGAAACCGGGGGCGTCAGCCTTGACGCCATCGCGGACGTTTCGCGCGGACTGTCCGATATCCTGGACAACGATCCCCACGATGACGGCCGTCCGTATGACCTGGAGGTTTCTTCCCCCGGTGTCAGCCGCCCCCTGACCGAGCCGCGCCACTGGCATCGCGCCCGTGGGCGCATGGTCAGGGTCAACGTTATTCAGGGTGACAACCTCCTGGGACGCATCGCTTCGGTGGAGGATGACGCAGTGACGCTGATTCCCGAGCACGAGGTCAAGAAGGGCATGAAGCCCAAGCAAGGCGACCCCATTACTATTCCTTTCGACAGGATCCGCCAAGGAAAAGTCGAGATTGAATTCAGCCACCTCCACGAGGCTGCGCTGGAAAACGAGCACAACGGACCTTCCGAGGAGGCCTAATGGATATTGACATGAGCGCACTGAGACTCCTGGAGCGTGAGCGTGAAATCCCGCTGGATCTCCTGATTCCCACCATCGAGCAAGCGTTGCTGGTGGCGTACCACAAGACGCCCGGCGCCTTCGAGAAGGCTCGCGCGGAGCTGGACCGCAAGAGCGGTCACGTGACCATCTGGGCCACTGAGATCGACGACGACGGCGAGCCGATCGGCGAGTTCGAGGACACCCCGGCCGGTTTCGGCCGCATCGCTGCCAGCACGGCACGCCAGATCATCCTGCAGCGTCTTCGCGACGTTGAGGATGACAATGTGCTGGGCGAGTTCAAGGGCCGTGAAGGCGAACTTGTGGCCGGCATGATCCAGCAGGGCAACAACCCGCACATGATCCAAGTCAATCTTGGGTCTGTTGAGGCACTGCTGCCGCCGCCCGAGCAGGTTCCCGGCGAGAAGTACCTCCACGGAAGCCGCCTGCGCGCTTTCGTGGTGGATGTCCACCGTGGTGCCAAGGGTCCGTCCATCACGCTGTCCCGTTCGCACCCCGGACTGGTCCGCAAGTTGTTTGAAATGGAAGTTCCGGAGATAGCGGACCACTCCGTGGAGATTGTGGCACTTGCCCGCGAAGCCGGCCACCGCACCAAGATTGCCGTCAAGGCGAACACTCCGGGCGTTAACGCCAAGGGTGCCTGCATCGGTGAAATGGGTTCGCGCGTCCGTGCCGTCATGACGGAACTGAACGATGAAAAGATCGACATCGTCGACTTCAGCGATGACCCGGCAACCTTCATCGCCAACTCCCTGTCGCCGTCGCGAGTGAATTCCGTCACTATTACCGACGAGGCAACCCGTTCAGCCCGCGTAGTGGTGCCCGATTACCAGCTTTCGCTGGCGATCGGCAAAGAGGGTCAGAACGCCCGGCTCGCAGCAAAGCTGACCGGTTGGCGGATCGATATCATCTCTGACGCCGCTCCGGCGAAGGTCGACTAACACTCCAACCGGCGGCCCATGCCGCCGGTTCCGCGCCGCGCGTGCGGCGGACCAGGGTTGGGGTGTGGGGGGCCGGGGGGCGAGGCGTGATGGAACCGGGCTTACGTGCGGTATCCGCGCGGGTTGGCGTGGCGCAGGTGCGTGTGG